>JBEKVL010000208.1:0-9031 GCA_049514055.1 Tepidisphaeraceae bacterium
TTCAAGACCGTCACGGCGGAATACCTCGCAAGTAACCAGACTGGTCAGGAAACTCGGCTTGCCAACCGTGTACCGCAGTATAACACCGGCGTCAGACCCGAGACAAGTCTCGCCACACTCGCCACACGGATTTCTCCGACGGCGACCGCTTTTCCCTTGCCACGGCAACGATCTCGATATATACTGAGACAGTGAATGGCGGCGTTTCTAGGGGACGAGAAGAACACTTCGCACATCGCCGAGCATGGCATCAGCCGCTCGGTGGCAGAGTACGTGGTTACGCATGCAAGGCACCCGTATCCGACCAAGGAAGGTGACGGGAAATGGCTCGTCCGCGGCCGCGCGGCGGACGGCGGTCTCGTGCAGGTTGTGTTCGTCTATGCCGCTGATGCGGGAGGCGTGGACGTTGCCCGGGCCGACCTGTTGAACGCCGATGAGGAGGATCTGTTGTATGTCATTCACACGATGCGATTGACACCCGAACAGAAGCACCGAGAACGAAGGAAATCCCGATGAGCCGCAAGACGACCAAGCCGTATCTGAAGATGTCGCTCGAAGAACTGCGATCGGCCACGCGCGAATATGACGACCCGGACTACCGTCCCAAGAATCTGCCGAAGACACCCGAGGAACAGGCCCGGATTGAGCGGACGCTTCGCAATCTCCGCCGCGGCTATCGGCCGGGTGTTCGGGGGCGCGCGCCTGTCGGCAAGGGGGCCAGGCGCGTCCTGATCACCGTCGAGGCCAGACTGCTGGACCAGGCCGACGCTTTCGCCCGCCGAGCCAAAATGAGCCGGTCGGAGTTGATAGCCCGAAGCCTCACCGCGACGCTCGCCGGGACGAACGCGGCGTGACCAATCTTATCGCATCAGTCAAATCCGACACCCCGACGGGTGGGGTACGCCCCCGCGATCTTCCCTTTTACCTTTTACCTTCTTCCTTTTCTCTTCTGCCCCTACCGATGCCACGCCGGCGCAACTGGACTGATCGCCTCTTCAAACGTCGCCTTGCGCCGGAAATCGGCCGGGTTGTACGCCGGAACCGCCGGGTCCGGGTTCTGCCACTGCGGGTGCTGTCGGCCATAATAGCTGCCATAGAACTGGTAGTTCGTATCCACCCAGCGGCTGACCCGCATCAGTTCCATCTTCGACAGCATCCTCGAATGGTCATCCTTGGCGTTCTTGGCATGCGCGGCGTCGGTCAGTATCGCCATCAGCGAACTCCTGGAGCATCCCAGGCTCCGCGGCGGAAGATAGGCGCCGTTGTAATTGCCCCGGTCGCCTTCCGCGAACGAAGTGAACTCCGGGATGATCGGGCCGGCCAGTTGCTTGCGGGCAAGTTCCTCGTAGGACGTGTTGTAGAAAAGCGTTACTTCACCGGTCAATCGCAGCTTGCCGGCCGGTTCCCTGGCGCCGTGACAGGAAACGCACTTGGCGTCCCAGATCGGCTGGATATCCGCCGGATAGTGGATGACCTGCCCCGCGTGGCCGTCGCCGCCGTTCTCGACCAGATCGCACGGCTGCGGCTGCGGCACGCTTGGCGGCCGGGTCAGCGCCACCGGCAGTCCCGGGCGGTCGGAGGCGGAGACGGTGTGGTTGGCCTGCCCGTGGCAACCCGTACACGAGCGCGTCTCGCCGGGGGCGTAATTCACGTAGGTTCTCTCCCGCTGCACCTCGCGGAAGTTCTCGTCCAGGGCTTGCAGAAATATCGCGCGACTCGCAGGCACGACAAACTGCGCCGAGCCGTCCTTCTCCACCGGCACGATGCCCCACTGCACCCGCGGCCAGAGGGCGGCCTTCCATTCGGAACTGCTCAGCGACGGGCTCCACCGCCGGCCTGTCGACCAGTAGCGCGGCACCGCCTCGTTGATGCGAATCCACTTGATGGTCCCCGGTGCGACGCTCTCCATGCCCCGGTAGATGTTGGATACCGTGCAGACGGCCTCGTTGGTCGCGGCGTACTTCTCATCCCGTGGTTGCTTGACCACCGGCGGGACAGGTTTGGCAACCAATGGCAGCGGATGCCAGCACGACAGCTTGTCGTCGCTGTGAATCGGCCGGCGGTCGCCCTTGGTGTCGATCAGGTACAGCGCATAGGCGTTAGCCACGTTCTTAAAGTGGTCCGATGCATTGACCTTGTAGGAGACCAGAAACTGATGGTCGTTGATTGGATAGGGATGCGTGAAGAGATGCCCGTGGCGGCCTTCCGGATCTTGCAGATACTTGCCATCTTCGGTGCGGAACCGCCAGCCGGGCTCGGTGCGGCGCTGGACAAACACTTCCGGCGTGATGTTGACGACTGACTCCCGCTCATCGCCCGCGATAAAACCCGGCTCGTCCGGGTCCGGCCCGGGCACGCGCGAGCCCTTGCCGGTGTCGATGACCAGAATCGAACCGAGACATCCTCCCTGCGGGTAGTGACATGTGCCCACGGTCACCAAGCGGGTGGTGCTGCCTGGCATCGGCTGTGGGTACATGTAGACAGGCGTGGCATCGTCCGCCAGGCCGTACAGTTCCTGCGGCCGGCTCCCGTCCGGATTCATCGACCAGATCGTCTTGGCGACCCGCGCCCCCTTGTCCACGTATTCCCAGCGGTGATACGCCACCCGGCCATCATCCAGCACCACCGGGCAGAACTCGCTGACCGGGCTCCGGGTCAGTTGCTGAACGTGCGTCCCATCCGCGTCCATCCGGTGCAGATTCGGGGCCACCAGCGCCCCCGACCCGCCGCAGAGAATCGTGTGCTCGCAGCGCGTCGACGAGAAAATGATGCCGCCATCGGGCAGATAGCCGGGGTGGATGTCATCCGTGTGCCATCCCTTGTGCCAACGGGCCGCCTTCTCCGCCTCGTCCGCCGGCGGCACGGAGACCTGCCGCAAACCCGTGCCGTCTGCATTCACCTCCCAGATTCGGAAACCGGCCCCCGGGTCCTGCCGGAAATCGAAGAGCACCTTGCGGGCGTCAAACGACAGGCTGATCTTCCCGATAAACCCCTTGCCGCCCGGCAGGTCGGCCGCCCTGACCACCGGCCGCTCCGCGCGCGTGCGGACGTTGTAGATATAGATGCCGTTGTCAGGCAGGAATCGATCGGGGCTCGTTCCGTTGTTGATGTCCGTGTAGTAGTGATCCGATGAGTAGGGTTTGCGCTTGACGAAGATGATCTCGTCGAAGCCCAGGTTGTTCGCCTCGACGTCCGGCTGCGCCGGATCGGCCGTATTTGCCGTCAAGCCACCGGCGGCGCCGGCCTCCGCCGCTTTTGACACATTGCCGACGTTCGTGATCGCCATCAGGGCGTGCAGAGCCATCGCCGCACAAAGCATGTTTGTTGCGTTATGCATCGGAATTTCCTGCCAAATCTCGAGCCTGTCAGTTCGTAGGGTGGGTCCGCGACCCACCGCGTTCGCGCACACCGGACGCGAACGGCGTGCGATCTGGTCACACAAATCGCCGCCGCGCCAATGTCCGCCGTCAGCAATACGGCACCCGCCTGTATTTGATCACGCTGCATCGGTGGGTCATGGACCCGGGTCATGGACCCACCCTACGGCCGATACCAGAGCGATTCCCAATACTTTTTCTCGACGGCATAAACGTCGGATTCGGAGTCGGGGGACGCGTCCGCGCCCAGGACGCCATAGCGTTTCATCTCGCGGACCCATTCGGCGCGCGGGCGGAAGCCGGGCATGTCGAAACGCTTGATCTCGTCGAGCTTCGCTTTGCCGGCCACGCACATGGCCAGGATCTTCTGATAGTCGGCGTCGGCCGTGTCGGCGAAGACTTTGCCGCCGCACAGGCCCAGCCCGCCGGATTCCCTGGCCAGCGGGGCCAGCAGCGCCAGCGACATGGCCGGCCGGGAGAGGTTGAAGAGATTGTGGCGCGAGCGCTGCAGCCGCGGGTCGGACCAGGATGGCCGCCAGAAGGAGAGGTCGTTTTCATCCGACAGATTCTTCGGCAGGCTGCGTCCCTTCTGGTGGCAACTGGCACAGCGGCGGGTGATGGTGTCGGCCGCTGCTTTGGAGGCCGGCCAGTCGTTGTCGGTGCCGATCTGGTTGTTCTCGTCGTAACCGCCGATCATGCCGGTGCCCAACGCCGCATACGTGCCGATGTACGGCGCCCCGACTTCGATCCAGGAGCGGACCAGGGCGATCTCGTCGCCGCTGAGACGCGCTCCATAGTGCTCGCCGTTGAGCTTCTTCATGATCGGGCTGGCCGAGGAGCCGATCGCGCGGGGGGGATAATTGCTACGCGTGTCGTTGCGCCCATCCACAAACTGTTTTGTGATGGTCAGCGTGTAGTAACTGTGCGAGAACATCGGGCCGCGATCGCCGGTGAGGATGATACCGCCCGCGCGCGGGCCGTACGCGGCGTCCCCGGCTTTGTCATAGTCGTGGCAACTGACACAGTGCTTGTCGAGTATCGGCTGGATGTCGCGCGGGAAGTCCATCACCTCCGGCACTCCGGCCAGCGGCTGGGGCTTGCTGGCCGGGCGGCGCAGGGCCAGGAGGCTTCCGGTGGGCATGACGGCCGTGGTGCGCTGTTCGTGGCAGCCGACGCACCCGGTGGTTTCACCCGGCTGAACCGTCAGGAAACTCTGCATGCGCTTGACCGAGAGATTGTTCTCGTCGAGGGCGACGAAGAAAAAACTGCGCAGGGCGGGCAGTTCCATGTGGGCCGAGCCGTCGGGCTCGACGGGTACGGTGCCGACGAGGCGTTCGAGCGTGAAGGAACCGCCGTAGGTGAGTGGGTCCATGCCGCCGGTGTAGTTGATTGGCTTGGGAAGGGATTCGAGAATTAGTAGTTTCTTGATCTCGCCGGGCTTGACGCCGGCCATGTTCCGGCCGACGTTGACATCGGCCAGGACCAGCGTGCCCGTGGCATGGCGGAGGTCGGTGCGGGCCGGGATGATCCTCTCGCGCTCGTGGGGGATCAGCGGGCGGGGCTCGTGCAATTCAAATTTCGGGTCGGTGTAGATGTCGATGCTGTTGCCTTGGTAATCGCTGAGGCGGATGCTGTGGCCGATGGCGTGGAGGATGTACTGCTCGCCGATGGGGTATGGATCGCGGCCGGAGACGCCGACGCTCTGGGCGCGTGAGCGATCGTCGGGACCGTCCTTGGCATCGACCGTGAAGAAAGGGCCTTCGTGTTCGCGCTGGCCGTGGCCGGGGGAAAAGATCGCCAGGACCCTGTCGGTGTTGGGAATCGGCTTGGCGTCGATCATGACGGTGCCGGGGTGCTGGTTGCCGTAGAACACCGTCTGGCCGGTGCCGTCGGGATTCATGGTCCACAGGTGGTGGTAGTCCACCTGGCTGCGGTCGACATATTCCCAACGCTGATAAAGAATCCGGCCATCGGGCAACACCCACGGCGTGTTGTCCTGCTCGTTGTTGGAGGAGAGCACACGCATGTTGCTTCCGTCGGCGTCGCAGCGGTGGATGATGGCCACCTGCGTCAGCCAGCAGTTCACCCACCTTTTGCAACGCGAGGAGACGAAGGCGATGCCGCCATCCGGCAGCCACGTCGGCTCGAAATCATCCCACGGACCCTGGGTGATCTGGCGGAGTCCGGTGCCGTCGGCGTTGATCTCATACAGATTGAAGTTCTCAGTGCCGCCTTTGCGGTAGGCGAAGACGATGCGCTTGCCGTCGTAGTGGACGGCCGGGTCGCGAACGGAACCCTGCGGATCGTCGATGAGGTTGGTTATCTGGCCCGTCTTGAGGTTCATCCGGGAGAGCTTGCCGCCGGGCTGGCCGTAGGCCTTGCGGTTTTCGCTGCGGGCGTAGTAGCCGAAATTGGCATACCAGTGGCCGTCGCCGCCCAGGTGGCGTGCGGCGAAGACGATCTCCTCGATGCCCTGTCCGGCCAGGCGGTCGGCGATGCCTTTGAACCGCTCGGCGCGATCCTGCTCCTGGCGCTGGGCGGCGGTACGGCGCCATTCCTTGACGGCCGCCTCGGCGTCGCCGCCGATGAAACTGACTTCCCAGATGGAATAGAGCCCAAAAGGGCCGGGCTTGAGGCAAAAGATGCGGACGAACCGGCCGCGTGCCGCGAGGTTGGTGATGCGGTCGACACCGCCTTTGCCATCGGTGCGGCGATGCACGGTCTTCCAGGCTTTGCCATCGTCGGAGATGTGGATTTCGTACTCGGCGGCGTAGGCTGCTTCCCAGGAGATCGACAGGCTCTCGATGCTCAACGCTCGGCCGAGGTCGATCTCGAGCCATTCGGGCGCGTCAACGCCGGCCCGGCTGGCCCAGCGGGTTTTCGGATCGCCGTCCAAGGCCGCCGCGGCCGGATAATCTCCCGGATGCACCGAGGATGCCCGCACGGAGAACGTGTTGGGCGTACCGCCTTCAGGCGGTTTCGCAGACCCTGCGAAGGCGGCGCACGCGGCCAACAGGAGCATCGCCAAACAAATTGCCTTGCGCATCCAGCCTCCGGTTACGTAAGGATCGGATCGAGCATCTAAGCCGGTGGATATTACCGCGCAACATCGCGGGCGTTCATGTTGGGAGTGCGGCCATCCTCGGCCGTTCGAGGACGAACGAACGCGGCGTCAAGGTTGGGGCGTGAGCAACCAGTTGCCTTCCGGCTGGCGGGAAAAAGTCCCGATGCGCGGCGTGGACCGCGAGACCAGCACATATTCCTGGAGCGAGTCGAGTTTCCGGTCACGCCCGCTGTGATCCGGGACGCCGGAAACTCTCAACACACTCTTCCCATCGCGGGACTCGCGGCGTTCCAGTGCATCGCGCCCTCGCTGGAGGTACTCGGAAGCTGTCCAGCGGCGTTTCCGACCCATGTGGAACATCATACGATGCATCAACCGGGCAAGTGAAGGTGTTGGCCCGCCAATGTGCTGACAAGTGGCTTCTTTACACTGCCCCGCGCCGGTGGTAACGTCCTTCTCTGTATCTGCTACACTGTTCTGTTAATCGAGGTCATCCTATGAAATTGTTACCCGGTTTTTGTGCGCTCCTGGTTCTCGCTTTCGCGACCACGCTGCATGCCGAAAGTATCGGAGTCAATTTTGTCGGCAAGGATGCCAAGGCCCAAACCCTGGAAGCCACCCAGAAGGCAGGCGTTGCGGCCGTGGCCCAGGACCACTGGAATCATCTGACCGTCAGCGAGGATGATGCCAATGGGCACGACAACAGCGGCACGCTCGCCAAAGTCAATGACAATGCCGGCAAGGAAGTCAAAGGCGCCGGCGTCACGGTCGCCGCGACGGCGGACACGCAAGCCTGGCCGAGCAACGGGGCTTCATGGGGCTTTACGGAGACGAACCTGATCCTCCAGTCGGGGATGATCTGGTCCAGTCCCACGATCGCCGTCAAAGGCATCCCCTACAAGAACTACGCGGTGTACGTGTATGTCGCGGCCGGTGACAACGGCGGACAGGGCGGCGCCAAGATCTCCGTCGCCAACAAAGTGGCCGGCAAAGTGGACCCGACCGATACCTACTTCGTTAATTTCAACTGGCAGGGCGGGAACTTCGTGAAGTCCGAAGCAAAGACCCTCGCGGAAGCCAAGGCCTCCAAAGGCTCGAACTACATTTGCTTCACTGGCAACACCGCCAGCGACATCACCGTGGATTTCAACGGCACCCTCGGCGGCGGCTGGCTCGGCGTGGCGGCAATTCAGATTGTTCAGATTCCGGAAGCCAGGTAGACGACCAGTCCCGCGGGATGCCTGGACGTGAACGGAGATGTGTCGGAGTACCGACGCCAGGGACTGGAAGCCCGTGCCAGCAGATCCTGTGGTCCGGCGGCGTTTCCCGAAAACAGGGGAAGGTCCAATCGACATGCCGGAGGTAAGCATCTTGTGGGGGCACGATCACCGGCATACAATCCAGCCTGAGATGGGACGAACGCAGCAACTCTAACGACTTGGGGAGAAGCTAGTGGCCGACGCTGTGCAAAATCGGGAGCGCGACAGGTTGCTGGGCGCCACGGCCAACCGGCTGCGGCTCATCCAGGCGGACTTTGCCGATGAAACCGAGCAGGTGCGGCGGGATTACCTGGCCGATGAGATACAGCGCGCGCTGTCGGCGCTGGTGCCCGAAGAACGCGGGGCGTTCCTCAAGGAGCTGGCCGACCGGTTTCCGACGTGGGACCAGAAGGTTGACATCTCCAACAAGTCCGCCGCGCCGGTGCAAGGGGCGATGGATTTGCAGGAACTGCGGGATCCGAGTTTCCTGGTGTCGCGGCTGCTTGAACTTGCGCCACAACTCTCGCCGATGGCGAAAGATGCGATCACGTCGCAATTGCGGAAGGCCGGGCTGGCGCCGGCGGGCGGTTCGGAGTTTCCGGCGGATGTGGTGGCGGCGACGCGGCCAAAGTTGCAGTTGCAGGCGAATGAGACGCCGGTGGCCGCTAACATACTGGAACTCGCGGGGCTGCTGGCGGAATTTGCGGCCAGTCTGGACCAGCTTATCTGGCAGACGTGGCGGACGATTTCGCCGCGGACGAAGATCGGGCCGCCGCGGCAGATGCTGAAGACGCTGGGCCGGTTTGCCATCGCGGATCGCGACACGCCGCGCGGGCAGGTGACGCAGGACCTGGAGCGGACACGGCAGGCGGTGGCGGCGATCATCTCGGCGATTTCGCAGACATCGAAGATGTTCGCGCACAACTATGCGGCCAAATACGCCCCGGCGGAACTGGAAGCGCTGACCAACATTGAAGGCGGCTGGGGACTGGGCAGCAAGGAAGCAAAGAACTGGAAGAGATACGCCGAGTTGGTGCCGAGCAAAGATGCGGTCGGGTTTGAGGCGGCCATCGAGAACGAGATCCGGCAGGGACTGGCCGACTATGCCGAGGCGCTGATGCGCGGGTTGGCGAGTAAGTAATTGAGACAGACAGGAATGTCTGTCCTACCGAACAAGTACGGGAGCAACCGGATGCCGAACATCGGACAGGTTCACTGGCATGAGGGCCTATTCCTGCAGCCGCACCACTTGCAGGCGACGCAGCGGACGCTGATCGAGCAGACGGTCGCCGAGCGCAAGCTGACGTTCCCATATCCCTATGGGATGATTG
>JBEKVL010000209.1:0-8984 GCA_049514055.1 Tepidisphaeraceae bacterium
GCCAACACCGGCAGTGTTTACATTTTCAACAACCTCACTGTCGGAGCCAACAACAATCTGAACGTGACGGGAGCCAACGGCTACGGGCTTCGCTTCGCCGGCACCACGACTGTCAACGGTGCGACCACCTTCAACGCGACCACCGCTCCGCTCTACCTGGGCGGCCAGGTCATTGCCGGCAGCCAGCCCATTACTGTCACCGGCACCGGCGGTGTGCGGCTGACCAACACCGCAGCCAATGCCGGTGCCAACAGCCTTACCGGTTCGATCACGCTCAACGGCGGCGTCCTGCAGGGCTTTGCCCCGGCCGCCGGCAGCACCGGCAGCAATTCGCTTGGTACGGCGCCGATCACCCTCAGCGGCACCGGTTCCATATTGCGGCTCACGCCCTCCTTCAGCAGCGCTCCAGCGGGCTCCGCTGCGGGTCTGGCCGAAAAGACTTTCACTGTCGGCACCACTTTGACATCACTTGCTGCCACGAACTTCCTCAGCACGCCGACCGGCACCGCCGTTCTGTCGCAGCTCAACATTCCGAGTGGAGCGGGCCCCACAACCACCAGCCACCAGGATTCCGGCTTGCTGAACATCACGACCGCCGGCGTCTACCACTTCAGCGCCAGCGTTGACGATACCGCCAACCTGTTCATTGACGGCAATGCTCCGATCGTTGTTACCGCCTACAACGTCACCGCCAATGGTTCCTTCTACCTGACAGCCGGATACCACACCTTCGATCTTCGCTGGAACAACAACGGCGGCAACCAGGCGGCCATCATCAGTTACCAGGGACCCGATACGGGCAACGCTTTGAACGTGATTCCCGCCAGCGCCTTCACCTACGCTCCGAACGCCTCCCTGGCCACCAGTTTCGGCAACAATGTCATCCTGAACGCCACCGCCAACGCCACCGTCGATGTCGCCGCGAACACGAGCCTTGGCTCGCTGACGATATCCGGAACCGGCGCCGGCACCACCTTGAACGTCACCGGCAGCGGCGACGTCAACACGCTCACCTTCACCGGTACGACGCTCACCACGGATTTGACTGTCAATACCGCGAGCGCGCACCTGGCTCTGGCCGGCGGAATCGCCGTCAGCGGCGGGCCCGGCTTCGTCATCAACAAGAACGGTCTGGGCAATCTCACGCTGAGTGGTGCGAATGCCGCGAGCGGCAACATCAACGTCAATGCCGGCGGGCTCGTTGCCGCGGGTCCCGGCGCGCTCAACAGCGCCAGCACCCTCGTCATGGCCGCCAACACCACCCTCCAGGTTCTCCATGACGGCTCCGGCAGCAATGGCACGATCAACATCGGAAACAACGTGCAGCTCACGGCCAGCGGCGTGACCATCAGTGTCGGCAACAACGGCGGCGCAAGCACCGGCAATACCGTGGCGCTCGGCGCGTTGACCACGCCCGCCACCGCCCTCGCGACGACCACCACCTTCACCGGCGCCAACGGCTACAACGTCAGCTTCTCGAGTCTGGCGCTGCCGGGCACCTCGGGCCAGGACACGGTCCTTGTCCCCACCTCGACCAGCGTGATCATCGCCGGGAACGTCACCAACCAGGAAATATCCGGATTCACCACCGGCAACTACGATACCCTTTACCTTGACGGCACCACCACCGGCAACATCATCCAGGGCAAGGTCTACGACTCGCCGGTGGGCGAGTACGCGGGCAACCTGCTCGGCGCCTACACCAGGCTCATCAAACGGAACACCAGTACCTGGACCATCGCCAGCAACTACACCGCCGGCGACGCCGCCTACACGGGCATTACACAGGTCTTGGCCGGAACCTTGAAGTCCGGCTCCAACTCGGTCATCCCGCTCAACAACCTCCAGGGAATCAATGTTTACGCCACCGGCGCAGGCATCACCGCCACCTATGACTTTGCCGGCTTCAACCAGACGCTCAACAGCACCGCCCTCACCCTCGGCGGCAGCACGACGACCAGCACCCCCGTTGTCACCGGCACCGGCTCCACCGTTACTTTGAACGGCAGCGTGACCTACTCGGCCACCAACAACCCGCTGGGCGGCCTCATCAGCGTCAGCAATCTCGATCTCGGCGGCGGCAGCCGCACCTTCAACGTCGGCGACAGCACCAGCGCGGCCATCGACCTCACCGTCTCGTCCAACATCTCCAACGGCGTCCTCACCAAGACCGGCGCCGGCGTGCTCAGCGTGACCGGCACACTGACCAACGCCATCATTGCCATCAACGGCGGCACGTTCGATCTTGCCGGCATGTCGCGGCCGTCGTCCAACTTCGCCTTCAATTCAGGCACGATTGTTGACGGAACGCTTACCGGCACCAGCTTCGTCAAACAGGGTCCCGGAACCTTCAGCGTCGGCAACAGCACGCTGATTACCAGCAGCGTCACCGCCGTCACCGTCAATCAGGGTCTGCCGCCGATCGCCTCCAACCCGGCGACGCTTTCCACACTCAACCTGGACTTCACGGCCTCGGGAGCACCGACCGCGAATATCTTTGCCGCCACCGACACCCTGACCCTTGGCGGCTCGGGCAGCAACCTCCTGGCCGGCGGCGCGCTCGCGCTCACCGGCAAGGCGTCGACGGGCAACAGCCAGTCGTTCGCCAGCACCCTGGTGGACGCCGGGGCCTCGGCCGCGGCACTCACTATCGGCACTTCCGGCACCGTCGCCCTCAACCTCGGCGCGCTCACCCGCAACGCGGGCGGCACAGTTGACTTCACTCTTCCGGCCGGAACACAATCCTCAACCAACGGCGTGATCCGCAACCCCGCCGGCACCGCGGGCACGCTGCTCACCGCTGCCAACGGGACCGTCTTCGGCACCGTCAGCGGCGACAACTGGGCGGCCAACAGCGCCGTCGCCACCCAGGTCGGCAACATCGTCGGGGCAAACGTCGCCAGTTCAGCCGGCGGCACCCTCTACACCACCGCCAACTCCGCCGCCACGTTCTCCGGCAACGCCGACATCACCGGCTCGTTCACCGCGACCAGCGGCGCCACCGTCAACAGCATCCGCTTCAATACCGGCAGTCTTACACTGACCCTGGCCGGCACCAACACCATCAGCACCGGCGGCGTCCTGTTCGGTTCGGGCATCACGGCTGCCACCATCACCGGTGGAACCATCCGGCCCGCCGCAGGCCAGGAACTGGTCTTCATCAACAACAAACCCAACGTCGCAGCGACCATCGGCTCCGTCCTCGCCGATGGCACCAGTGGCCCAACGACCGTGACCTTCCGTGGCAACCCCAACGCGGGCACGACCGGCGCTATTTTCTCGGTTACGGCGAACAACACCTACACCGGCCCGACCTACATCACGCTGGGCCGCGTGCAAGACAGCACTGCGGGCGTCACCACCCCCTTGGGCACAGGAACCGTCTATGTCGACGGTAATGCCGACGGGCAGTTCTACCTGGCTGCCAACGTCACGGTCGCCAACCCGTTCGTCGTCGTCGGCTATGGCTTCAACGAAGCCGGCGGCCACCGCGGCGCCATTCGCCTGGACAGCAGCACCGCCAACACTCCGACCCTGTCCGGTTCAATCACCATGCTTGGCGATACGAGCATCGGCAACAACTCCGCGATCACGGCCGCCGGCGCCGGCGTGCTTTCCGGGAACATTCTCACCTCGAACGCTCTGGGTGCTTCTTCATTCGTTCTGACCAAGGTCTACACCGGCGTCCTCCAGCTGCGCGGCACCACCTTCCAGCAGACGGCCACGACCATTCAGGATCTGGGTGCTCTGAACATCACCAGCGACGCCGCCCTGGGCGCGTCCACCGGCCCCCTGACCTTTGCGGGCACCGGCGGCACGCTGCAACTGGCCAACGTCATGACCTTCCCCAGCACCCGCAGTATCGTGATCAACAGCGGCGCCACCGGCAGTATAGACACCAGCGCGCTGGGAACCAGCGGAGTCACGTTCCCCGGAGTCATCAGCGGCCCCGGCAACTTCAGAAAAGGCTATGCAACCGCCAGCACGACCTCCGCGCCGCTGACTCTCACCGGTAACAACACCTTCACCGGCAACGTTACCATCGACGGCGGCTGGCTCATCATCAACAACGTCAGCGCCCTGGGCCTCGGCCCCAAGACCATCGCCATCAACAACGGCACCGCCGGCTTGCCGCAGCTTCACCTCGACCCCGGCGCGGGCGGGACAATCGACATCCCGGCGAACATGTCCTTCAACACCAGTTCGAATACCGGTGCGGTCACGAACGATTCCGGCAACAACATCATCCGCGGAAACTTCACCCTCAACAGCGGCGGTGGAGGCACCACCATTCTCTCCAACGCCGGATCGCTGACTCTTGCCGGCAATATTACGCCGAGTCAGACGCTGCGAGACTTCCGTGTACGCGGCGATGGCAACGGCCTGATCTCAGGCGTGATCGCCAACGGTTCCACCGTTGACCTCCCCGTCTACCGCGATGGTGGCGCCGGTACCTGGACCTTCAGCGGGGCCAACACCTACACCGGCTCCACGAACGTGAGTGCGGGAACACTGCGTGTCGGCAACATCTCCGCCCTGGGCGGAGTGGGGCTAACGCTGCCCACGACCGACAACGGCACCAACGTGTCGGGCACCGGCACGCTCGATCTGGCCGGATTCACCAACATTAACGAGGCGATCAAGCTGAGCGGCGCCGGCAACGGCGGCATCGGCGCTCTGGTCAACAGTGGCGCCCCCGTCAGCATCGGTGGTTCCCTGGCCGGAATCACCGGGGCGACGGGTGGGTTGTGCGGACCCAACCTGACCATCACCGGCGGCGGCGGAACCGGCGCGACGGCCACGGCGAGCCTGGGCGTCACCAGCTCGACCTTCGCGCTCAGCTCGGGCGGATCCGGATACAGCGTTGTCGCCACCGCGACGATTACCGGCGGCGGCGCCACCACTCAAGGCACCGCAACCGCGTTGATGGGCGTAACCGCCGCCACATTTGCGCTCAACGCCAGCAGCGGCTACACGGTCGCCCCGACCATCACCTTCAACGTTCCCACCGGCGGGACCGCCGCGACCGGACATTTCGTGATCGCAGGCGACGGCTCGCTGTCGCTCGTCATCGACAATCCCGGTTCTGGCTACACCGCCGCTCCGACCGCCACCCTGGTCACCCTCGGCACCACGACGGGCACCCCGGTGTCAGTGACGCCAACCTTCACCAACCTGCTTGTCACCGGCGTCACCGTTGCCACCGCGGGTGTCGGCTACACCTCCGCCCCGACGATTGCCTTTACCGGCGCCTCGACCACCCAGGCGACCGCGACCGCCAACGCCAACAACTTCAGCCTCCTGGGCGTGACCATCACCAACCCGGGCACCGGCTACACCAGTGCGCCGACCGTCGCCTTCTCCTCCGGTGCCAACCCCGTGCCATTGACCGGCAACCTCGCCGGAATCGTGCTCACCGGCGACAGCAGCATCGGCGGAACCGGCAACATCGCCGTGAACAGTCCCATCACTGAATCCGGCGGCCCCCACGCCCTCACCAAGGTGGGCGCCAATACGCTGACTCTCACCGCTGTGAACACCTGGACCGGAGCCACCAACATCAACGCCGGCACGGTGCGTCTCAGCGGCGCGGGCCAACTCCCCAGCATGACGGCCGTCACGCTTTCCACGGGCGCAACTCTCGACCTCAATGGCAACAGCCAGACGATCGGTTCGCTGGCGGGCACCGGCGGCAACCTCGCGCTCGGCGGCCTTCCGGCCACCACGCTGACCGTCGGCAACGCATCCAACACCAGCTTCGGCGGCACGATCACCGGAAGCGGAAGTCTCGTCAAGACCGGTTCGGGCGCCCTGCAGTTGACCGGAGCCAACACGTATACCGGCCCCACAACGGTCAATGCCGGAACTCTGGCGCTCTCATCGACGGGTTCACTGGCCAATCCGACCGTGAACGTCAACCCGACCGGCACCTTGGCCGCGGTCGGCAACGTGACCATGGGTGGCGCGGGGCCCGGCACCAATGCCCGCATCACCGTGGCCGGTGGCGGCGGCACGCTCAATCTGGTGGACGGCACTTTCAATACCCTCACCCTCGACGCCAGCGTTCCGTCCAACGTCCTCACCGTGGGCAGCGCAACCCAGCCGTCCAACCTCGTGTTCGAGATCGGAACGGCCGGAAACGATCAAATCGTCGTGGCCGGGACCAACACCGCCACGTTCAACGCCGGTGGCGCGCTGGTCACCATCAATGCCCTCAACGGCGTCTATGATGGCAGCACGAAGGTCGTCTTCGTATCTCCGGCCACAGACCTCACGGCAGGCGGCCCGATCACTTTGAACGCCGCGGCCGGCAACTGGGGCGGCTATCAGTTGTCGCTGGCCACCAACCCCCACGATGTCAGGATCACGGGCGTCGCCAACGCCACGCCCGCGACGGCGTATTTCAAGGGTTCTATCGACGCGAACTGGAACACCTTCACCGGCGGCTCGGCGAATAACTCGAACTGGACCACTGATTCGGGCGGCACGACCGATCCCCACGCTCTCCCCGCAGCCACAACCGACGTCCACTTCTATGCGACCGGTGGCACGAACCTCGCCACGACGCTTGGGCGGGACTTCACGATCCAGAGCCTGACCATGGACCCGACGGCAACCTCCGCCGTCACCATTGCCGGAGGCGGAACGTTGACGATCGGATCGGCTGCCGGCATTACCTCCTCCGCAGGCGCTGGCGCTTTGACGATCAATGCGCCGCTCGGCGTCGGCGCCGACCAGACCTTGACCAACAACTCGCTGAATCCGATCACCATCTCCGGCGGCCTCATCGGTGCCCACAATCTCACGCTCAACACCACCACCGCCGCCGGCATCGTCCTCTCGACCGCGAGCCTGAACAACAACGGAACGATCGCCAACGCCGGCACCGGCACTGGTGCCGTTGCGATCTCCGCGCCCCTCGGCGGATCCCTCGCCAGCATCATCCAGAACAGCACGACCTCGTCGACCACCATTACCGGCGACGCTTCAGCCTATACCGGCTCGCTGACGCTGACTGCCGGAACGCTCGCCCTGAATTACGACGGGACCGGAAGCGGCCAGCGGCTCCCGTTCGGCAGCGGTATCGGTGCGAACGTCGTGGTGAACGGTAGTGCAACTCTCCTCGTCGACCGTGTCGGGACCGTCAATTCCGGCAACCTTATCACCCTCGGCGGACTGACGATCGGCGCGGGAAACAACCTCACCGTCACCGGCGCCACTTACCTCAACGGCACCACCGGCAACGCCACGCTGACCACGGGCAACTATGCCGTGGCCTTCACCGGCCCGACCAATATCACCGGTAACGCCACCTTCACCCTGGGCACTTCGCCCACCGCCGCCGCGCCCACGGTGCTTCTCGCCGCGCCCGTGACACTCTCCGGCGTGGTCAACGGCGCCGGGCAGACCATCACCGTCCAGGGTCCGGTGCCAAATGCGACACAAGTATCCCTGGCACTGACCAATACCAGCAGCGCCACGCCCAACAACCTCACCGGCAGCACGTTCAACGTCCTCGCCGGCGGCATTCTCGATGCCAAGGTCGCCGTCGGCGGGACCGACAACGGCACCAGTTCGCTCGGCACCGCGGCCGTCACGCTCGGCGGCGGCGCGCTGCGGCTTGGCCCGATACTCGGCACGACCGTCACCGGCACGCCCGGCTTCTCCGCCAGGTACTACAACAGCATCCCCACCAACACCGACGTTTCCCTGATCAACGGACTCACGACTCCCACCGCGAGCAACACCACGCCTGTCATCAATATGCCCAACCTCACCACCGGCTGGTGGGGTGGCGGATCGTCGCCCACGACAATGACCTATGTCGCCGGTGTTCCGACGGCCAACATGTCGGCCATCTGGACCGGCGTCCTGAACATCACCACACCGGGGTACTACGGATTCAGGTCGCAGAGCGACGATGGCTCCCAGATCTACCTCGACGGCTCACTGGCGGTCAACAACAACTTCAACCATGGTGTCGATGGCCAACTCCCCTATGCCACGACCTATCTGACGGCGGGCTACCACACCATGGTCGAGCGGTACTATAACGGCACTGGCAGTGCCGCCGCCGTTACCAGCTACCAGGGTCCGGACACCGGCAATACCCAGGTACTCGTCGGCAGCATCCCCGGCTCCGTTATCATCCCGGCCGCCGAGCTGCCCGTCGCGGCCTTCTCGAACGCGGTCTCGCTCACTGGTGGAACCACCTCGACCATCGACACCGGCACCGACACTTCAATCGCGGGCCTTGCGACGACCGTCGGCACCGGCGATGCGACTCTCAACGTCACCGGCAGCGGGTTGGGCTTTGGCGCCGCCGGCAATGGACTCAACACCTTGACCGTCGTTGGAACCACGACCCTGGCCGGCAACCTCATCGTCAATCCCACCAGCGCCAACCTCGCCATGAACGGCGGATTTGCCGCCAGTGCCTTCACCTTGACGAAGAATGGCGTGGCCAATTTGACGCTCAGTGGTGCAAACCTCAACACCGGCAACGTCACTGTCAACGCCGGCGGTTTGATCACCGTCGGCCCCCATGCGCTCAACAGTGCCAGCACCGCCACCATGGCCGCCGGTACCTCCATCCAGATCCTCAATCCCAACTCGCCGGACACCGTCAACAGCGCCGGCACCCTCGTCATACCCGCGATCACGCTCCAGATCCTCGACAACGGTTCCGGAAACAACGGGACGATCAACGTGGGAAGCAACGTGCAACTCACGGCGACCGGAACGACAATCAACGTGGGCCCCAACGGCGGGACGAGCACCGGCAATACCGTCGCCTTCGGAGCGTTGAACACACCTGCGACGGCGGTCGCCACGACGACCACCTTCACCGGCTCCAGTAATTACAATATGAGCTTCACGAGCCTGGCCCTGCCGGGCACGTCGGGAAATGATACGGTCCTTGTCCCCACAACGACCAGCGTGACCATCCGCGGAAATGTCACCAACCAGGAGACGACCGGATT
>JBEKVL010000210.1:0-12987 GCA_049514055.1 Tepidisphaeraceae bacterium
TCGTCAGTGGTGGAGAAATCCGCCAGCCCCTTGGTAATCGGATGGGTCGCATCCGTGATCGTCACCTTGAACTCATGCACCGGCCCGTGCCCCGTCTGCCCCAACTTCCACCACGACCCCACAAGCTGCTGAAACTCCGGCCAGTTGTAGAACGCCGACCCGGCCGCATGAACCGTCACATACCCCTTGCTGCCGCGTACGAAATCCAGCACGGCCTTCTCCGCCTTGTCGCCCCACACCCGCTTCTCCACATCCGGCCAGTTGGTCCAGTTGCTCACGATCACATCGTATTTCGCCAGCAGCGTATCATCACACTCCTCCGGCTTCTCCGTAATGTCCACGGTCAACCGCTTGCCGTCGGCCAGCGTCTTCTGCAGGACCGGCGTGGTTTCCTTCCAGTTGTGATTGTTCTTCCCGCTGAAGATCAGCACCCGGATCGGCGGCGGCGCATCCGCGGCCGAAACGAGAAGAGCGGGCAAGAGCAGCAACGAGAAGAGCAGGTGCCTGATGGACATGGATACTCCGGTTGGTCGTCTCTACCTACCGCTGGCCGGCCCGCGGGTTGCCGTCAGTAGAGCCAGCGTCCCCGCCGGCCTTCGCCGGATATCATGGCCCCTCGCTCCAGCGGACGACTCCGGTCGGAACCTATCCGGCCAACCCATGGAACTTGCACGACATGCACGGCGATGCCCTGGGCTGTCTTGAGACACCCCGTTGGGGCTAAAGAGGATTGCGCAAGTGAAGGTTTGTGTATAATCACTGGCCATGAGAACCACCTTCCTGTTGCGGCTGGGTCTTGTCATCGTGGGGCTGACACTCGGGGCCAGCGCCGAAGATGCCTACGAACACTACGTGAAAACCTCGAAAGACTTCGCCCCCGTCAAGCAGGATCCCCAGTGGCTCTACGCTGCATACCCAAGCTGGACCTACATGCCCTGGACCTACCAGTGGACCATCGGCTACACCGATGAATCCGGCAAGTGGTCACGCGACACCGGCTACAACGGCGCGTTCCTCGACCGTGGCGACGGCAGTGGGGGCAAGCTCGACTGGATCAACAAGTATCAGTTGCGCTTCTATGTCGATCACCTCGCCGGCAAGGGCGACCTGCACCTGTGGGATGGCGGCTTCCCCAAGGGCCAGGCCGGGGCGGTGCATGGAAATGGCGTCCGCGTCCAGCCGGTCAACGCCGCCATGGCCGACAGACTCGAGGCCCTCATCCGCCGCCACATCGCCGCCGTCAAAGACTCCCCCATGCGCGCCGCCTACGCGCTCGACGACGAACTCTCCTGGGGCCACTTCGTCCACCCGACCATGTGGAAAGTGACTGACGATCCGGCCGCGTATCCCAAATGGCTCAAGGAAATCTACGGCGCCAACGCCCCCGCGCGCGACAAGTGGGTGACCTACGACGACATCCGCCCCAGTCTGCGCAAGTGGACCATCGCCACGTTCGACGCCAGCCCGCTCATGGACCAGTGGACCTTCAACGACTCCTACTGGAACAACTTCCTCGGCGACCTCGTCGAGTATTCCAACTCCATCGACCCGCGCACGCCCTGCGGCTACGTCGGCGGCCAGTGCCCCAACGCCTTCGGCGGCTACGACTACGCCAAACTAATGCGCAAAGTGCAGTTTCTTGAAGCCTACAACATCGGCTCGTCCCAGGCCATCGCCCGCTCGTTCAGCCCCGGCAACGCCATGCCGCTGGTCACCACCCACTTCCACCGCGCTGTCGATGACAGCGTCTGGCAGACGTGGTACTACCTGGCCCACGGCAACCGCGGCATGATCGGCTGGGTCGAGAAGTGGTTCGATGGCAAAACGCCCAGAGACTGGCACGCCCAGTTGGCCCCGACCTATCGCGAAGCCAACGACAAAATCGGCCCGCTTTTGGCCGGGGCGACGTGGGTACACGACGGCGTGGCCATTTACTACAGCCACGCCTCCATCCAACTCGGCTGGATCCTCGATGCCGAGGCCCACGGCAAGACCTGGATCAACCGCAACGGCGACGACAAACTCGGCGCCTCGCACCTTGTGCGCCGGGCATGGGAGAACATGCTCCGCGACTCCGGAATCCAGTACAACTTCATCAACTACGCCGACTTGATCCAGAAAGGCGTGCCCAAGGAATATAAAGTGCTCATCCTCCCGGCCACGCTATGCCTCTCGGATGCCGAGGCCAGTCAGATCCGCCAGTTCGCCGAAAACGTCGGCACCGTCATCGCCGACTATCTCCCCGGCGTCTGGGACCAGCACGGCAAAGGCCGCCCGGCCGGTGGCGTGCTCGACAACCTCTTCGGCGTCAAGCACGATCCGCGCTGGGGTAGCGCCGATCTATTCGGCGGCAAACTCTGGTGCGAGGTCGATCAGGATGCCAACTTCTCCTACAAGGACTTTGAGTCATTCCTCACCAAAGGCAACACCTGTATCCGCGATGCCTCCGGCTTCAACAAGGTCGCCCGTGCCATGCCCGTCGACCAGGCACGCACCGCGGGCAAGGGCAAGGCCGTGCTGCTGAACCTCTCACCCCAGTGGTACAACGCCTGTCGCCAATCCGGTTTCGCCGCCGCCGCCAAACGCGAGGTGTTCATGAAGCACATCCCCGTGAAACCCTGGGTGCGTCTCGCCGGCGCGGCCGACAAGGAATTCGGCTATGAGATCACCTGCTGGGACAAAGCCGACCGGCGTATCGTCTGCCTCTGCCTCAATCCCGAAACCTCCGTCTCCTCCACCGGCGGTGGCAACTCCGTCGGCCTCAAGACCGACCGCCTCACCGTGAAACTGCAATTCGAGCAGCCCGTCGCCGCCGCCCGCGACGAGCGCGACGGCAAAGACCTCGGCCAGGGCAAGACCTTCGACCTCGACTGGAAGATGAACGAGGGTGTCGTGGTGTCGTTCCGGAAGTGAGCGACATCCGGAAGTGAGCGACACGGAAGTGAGCGACAGCTTGACACACGCCCGTATTTGCATATCCTTTCCGCCTCTTTACAGCTTGGAGACTGAGCATGTACGCGATCATCGAAGAAAGTGGCAAGCAATATAAGGTCACCAGCGGCGATACGATCCTCATCGATCGCGCCGGTTCACCCGACGAAAAGAGCGTCACGTTTGACCGGATCCTCCTCGTCGGCGGCGAAGGCCAGCCCAGGATCGGCGAGCCCCTCGTGGCCGGCGTCACGGTCTCGGCCGACGTCATCGGCCCGGAAAAGGGCAAGAAGCTCGACATCTTCAAGTACAACCGCCGCAAGGGCTACCACAAGAAGCAGGGCCATCGCCAGAAATACCTGCGCGTGAAGATCACCGGCATCAATGCCTGATCGAAGGTGAAACTGAGACGATACCAGGGAACGACCTTTTGCAGGTCGTTCCTTCTTTTGTTGGTTCATGCGGAGGAGTTAAACACGAAGGCACGAAGCGATTCCTGGTGTGTCAGGCGGTTTTGCCCAGTGACGATTTTCTCAACCAGCACAGGAATGATGGACAGAATCCGCGAAGCGTGCCCTGGTGATCAACCTCTTGGCCGCCAGGGCATGCTTCCTGTCTTCGTGCCTTCGTGTTTAACTATTCTTCATCATCCGCCGCCCTCATGACTTCCCGCATCAGCACCGTCGCAAACGACCCCGATGGCAACGTGAATACCACCGAGATAAACGGCCCGAACTCATCCGCCCCGCCGGAAATCTCCACATTCTCCGGCCGGACACGCAGCGCCCGCCGCGTGCCTTTCACCCTAAGCCGGCCCTCGATCCGGAACGACTCCGGGCTCAGCCCGGCCGCCGACAACACCTCGCTCTCGATCTCGCCCGGCCGGCCTTCGCACAGGCTCATGCGATAGCCGACAATCGGCCCCGTGGGGCTGATTTCCCAGGCCGCCGCCCGTGGTTGCTCCTTCTCGCCATCCTCCACCAGGAAACACGCTCCGTTCTCATGCTTCATCGCCCAGTCGCCGCTCTGTACGCGATCGACTTCGCCGATACGCCGCGCCAGCACCTGGTTGAACATCTCCGACTGCAATGCCGACACCCACAGCCGCCGCAAACGCTCATCGACGCATTTCGCGGCCACGCCAGCCTTTCCCGTCTTCATCAGCCGGTGCAAAACCCGCCGCTCCATCCCGCACCGCCGCGGCCACAAATGCATCGACCGCTCCATGTCACCGCCGTCGTACGCCTTGCGGGCACCCAGCGACTGCGCATCGTCCACCGACTGGTCGGGCTGGCCCAGCAGCAGGTCCAGCAGCCGCTTGTCATCCCCGGCCACCAGCGCCGCCCCCAACTGGTGGTTGTTCTTCCGCAGCCCGAACCGTTGCTCGCCAAAATAGTTGGGCATGCCGCGCCGCTCCAGTTCCTCCAGAACGGGCTTGACCTTGACCACAGCCTCCGCGTTGACCTGCCGGACCTTGATGGCGAAGCGATTGCCCTTGAGATGCCCCAGCCGCAACTTGTTGCCGTGGCGCTTCGCCCACAGAATCTGGATCCCCGGCACGGCCGCCGCCATCACCTGTTCCTCGGTCACGCCGGGGATCGACAGGCTCTGCCGCGTGACCGCCCGCGCATCCTTCATCCCCGCAAACCCGATATCCCGCGGCGAGATGTTTAATGCCCGTCCCATCCGGTCGACCGCATCGAACGTGGTCAACCCCGTCTTCTGGATCTCACAAAACACATGCTCACCCTCCCCGCACGGCTCGTAAAGCGGCACTTCCTGCACGCAGAAGTCCTCCGGCCGATCCTTGATGACGCCACCGATGCCAGGAAAGTCAGTCAGGTAGGGAAGATCCATAGACGGGCTAGTGTACCATAAATGAACGCTCTGAGGTTCGGGATACCTGTTCGGAGCTCACGCTTTGGCGTGTCTGATGACTGTTCCTGTTATAAGACACGCTAAAGCGTGAACTCCGAACCCGTGAACTCCGAACGAAACCCCGACCCCGCTGCCAATCCGGCAGCGCCCCCCAACCCCAAACCGGAATTGGCAGACTTACAACCCACCCGCCGGCCAGAACCAGCGATGCGCCAAGATAATCGTAACTCCTTTTCTGATATCAACTAACAACCATCAACTATCAACTCCCTCCGCGCGGCACGCAGTATGCTCATGCCCAGACAAGCACATGGTCCCGTTATGCAAAGCCCGACAACTTCAACCCGGTTCACCGTGCTGCTTCCGCCGGCGGCGGGGGCATGGCACGACGTCGTCACGCGGCTCCTCGAGCCGCAGGGCGTGCAGACGCTCGTCGGCCGATCGGGTCGGGATATGCTGAGCGTGCTCGAAGCCACCACCGTTCACGCGGTGGTCCTCGACACCCAAATGCCCCAGCTTGGCGGGATGCAGGTGCTGAAGTTCATGCGGGAGATGAAAAAGGCTCCCCCGGCCATTTTGCTGGCCGAGCAGATGACCAATCATCTGCTGCGAGAGGCGTTGACCATGCATGTTTTCAGCGTGCTCACCAAGCCCGTTGATTTCAACCTGCTGCTCGACGCCCTCGCCCGGCTCATCAAGCGGTTCCACGAAAACCGCTGGCCGGGAGAAAGCGGTAACTGATCGACTGTGCGCTACTGACTACGGACCACTGACTACGGACTACTGACCACTGACTACGGACTACTGACCACTGACTTTCAACTATTTTAAGGAGCCCTACCAATGGCAAAGCTGCGTCCTCTCGGAGACAAGATCATCGTCAAGCGACTCGAGGCCGAAACCAAAACCAAGTCCGGCATCGTCCTTCCCGACAGCGCCAAGGAAAAGCCCAAGCGCGGCAAGGTCCTTTCCATCGGCGATGGCAAGCGCCTCGACAGCGGCGAACGCGCCCCGTTCTCCGTCAAGAAGGGCGACGAAGTCCTCTTCACCAGCTACGCCGGCACGGAAATCAAGGTCGACGGCGAAGAGCTGCTCATCATGTCCGAGGACGACGTGTTGGCAATCGTCGAGTAGGCGAATGCAGAATTGAGAATGCAGAATGCAGAATTGTCTGCGTCCTGCGTTCAAGGTCTGCATCCCGTGTTCGCAATTCTGCATTCAGCATTCTGCATTCCGCATTAGGAGAATTCCCATGGCTGCTAAACGTATTGCATTCGATCAAGAGGCCCGCGAGGCCATCCGCCGCGGCGTGTCCAAGCTCGCCAAGGCCGTCAAAGTCACCCTCGGCCCCTCCGGCCGCAACGTTGTTCTCGAAAAGTCCTTTGGCTCGCCCACCGTCACCAAGGACGGCGTGACCGTCGCCAAGGAAATCGAGCTGGAAGATGCCTGTGAGAACATGGGCGCCCAGATGGTCAAGGAAGTCGCTTCCAAGACCTCCACCGTCGCCGGCGACGGCACCACCACCGCCACCGTCTACGCCGAGGCCATCTTCACCGAGGGCCTCAAGAACGTCGCCTCCGGCGCCAACGCCACCCAGATCCAGAAGGGCATCGGCATGGCCGTCGAGGCCGTCGTCGCCGAGCTCGCCAAGATGTCCAAGAAGGTCGAGTCCACCAAGGAAGTCGCCCAGGTCGGCACCAGCTCGGCCAACAACGACGAGCTCATCGGCAAGATGATCTCCGACGCCATGGAGAAAGTCGGCAAGGACGGCGTCATCACCGTCGAAGAGGGCAAGAGCCTCGACACCCACGTCGACCTCGTCGAAGGCATGCAGTTCGACAAGGGCTACCTCAGCCCCCACTTCGTCACCGACCCCAACACGATGCAGGCCGTCCTCGAGGACTGCTACATCCTCATCCACGAAAAGAAGATCGCCAGCGCCCGCGACCTGGTCCCGCTTCTCTCCAAGGCCGCCGAGCAGGGCAAGCCCATGCTCCTCATCGCCGAAGAAATCGAAGGCGAAGCCCTCGCGACGCTCGTCGTCAACAAGCTCCGCGGCACCATCAAGGTGGCCGCCGTCAAGGCCCCCGGCTTCGGTGACCGCCGCAAGGCGCTCCTCGAAGACATCGCCATCGTCACCGGCGGCACCGCCATCTTCGAGGAACTCGGCATCAAGCTCGAGAACGTCGAGATGTCCCACCTCGGCCGGGCCAAGAAGGTCCAGATCGACAAGGACACCTGCACCATCATCGAAGGCGGCGGCGACGAGAAGGCCATCAAGGGCCGCATCGAGCAGCTCAAGAACGAGATCGACAAGACCACCAGCGACTACGACAAGGAAAAGCTCCAGGAGCGCCTCGCCAAGCTCGCCGGCGGCGTCGCGATCATCAAGGTCGGGGCGGCCACCGAAGTCGCGATGAAGGAAAAGAAGGCCCGCGTCGAGGACGCCCTGCACGCCTGCCGCGCCGCCGTTGAAGAAGGCATCCTCCCCGGCGGCGGCGTCAGCGTCATCCGCGCCGCGGCCAAGGTTCTCAACAACGTCTCCAAGAAGTGCGCCAGCGAGGACCAGAAGATCGGCGTCGAGATCATCCGCCGCGCCCTTGAGGCCCCCATCCGCCAGATCGCCGACAACGCCGGCGTCGACGGCTCGGTGGTCTGCCAGAAGGTCAAGGAGAGCGATGTGACCAACTTCGGCTACAACGCGCTTACCCACGAATACGGCGATCTGGTGAAGATGGGCGTGATCGTCCCGACCAAGGTCGAGCGCATCGCCCTGCAAAACGCCAGCAGCATCGCCGGCCTGCTCCTGACCACCGACGCCATCGTCAGCGAGATCAAGGAAGACAAACCCGCCCCCGCGCCCGGCGGCGGCGGTGGAGACATGTACTAACCCCCTCTGACTCCCGCGTCATGCGGGAGACCGCCTCCGGCTCCCTCTCCTTCGGGAGAGGGCTGGGGTGAGGGTCGTAGGGTGGGCACTGCCCACCACTGCCGGACACGACGTCCCGCAGCGCTTTGAAAACCAGGGATGTCCAGCAGGATCGCCTGCTGCAAAACACGGGTGCGGACGATCGCGAGCAATCGCCTCTTCCCACCAACTGACCTGATAGACGTACAAAGGCCGGCTGGCTCACCCCAGCCGGCCTTGTCTTTGCACAAGACGAACTGAAGCACGGCTCGAACTGCCCGACACGAAGGCGGGAGGGCGTGTTAACGCACGGAGGCAGCATGAAGTTTCAACGCGGCGAGAAGATTGGCTCAGGCGGCTTTGGAGAGGTTCTCAAATGCACCTGCTTGGAGGATGGGGGTATCTTTGCGATGAAGCGTCTGACGAAGCCCGACGAAGAGTCACGTAAGCGATTTGCTCGCGAAGTTCGCATGCAGGCCACACTTCGACACAAGAACATCGTCCCAATTCTTGCGAGCAACCTGACGGTGGAGAGCCCGTTTTACATCATGTCTTTGGCAACAACGTGCCTGCGTCGTACTCTGGTAGTCACGCATGGGGAGGAGCTTCTTTGGATTGTGCGCCACATTGCGCAGGGGTTGCGGCATGCCCATGATAACGGAGTAAGACAATTCTAAGGGGACGGGAGTCATTGTTTGTACGCACAAACGGGGCAGGCATGAAGGGAACGGAAACGGGAACGTAAATAGTAATGGGAATGTGGAGTCCAATCGCTGTCTCAAAAGCGGCGAGACAGGCATCCGTCGCCTTCCACTCCAACACGAGATTTGTTACGCTGTGTTCCGATGAAGTCCACCGTGTACATTGAAACGACCATCGCCGGGCATCTGACTTCCCGGTTGCCCAGGGACATGCTCGTGGCTGGTCAGATGCTCGCCACGCGGGATTGGTGGGACCAGTCTCGCCATTTGTTCGATCTCTACACGTCGGAAGTGGTGATCGACGAGGCTTCGCAGGGGGATCCACAGGCTGCCGCCGAACGTCTTGCCGTGCTTGCGTCGCTGCCCCTGGTTCCCGTCATTGACGCCGCCGCCGAAATTGCCGAACTTCTGTTGGCACGCAGCGCTCTACCCGCCAAGGCCCGTGTCGATGCCGTGCATGTTGCGGTTGCCGCCACTAACGGCATAGAATATCTGTTGACGTGGAAATCGAGCAGGTGTGCCGAGAATGCGGTTTTGAGCCGCCGATCATTTGCACGCCGCTGGAACTAAAGGAGATGCACACATGATCGAGAATCCCATTGTCGATGAGGTGCATCGCGCCCGCGAGCAGATACTCGCCCGATACGGCGGCGACCTGCGCGCGTTGGTCAAAGATGCCCAGCGGCGCACCGAGGACGCCGCCCGAGCCGGGCGACTGGTTGCCTCTCCGCCTCGGCGAACAAATACTCGAGACGATGCACCCAGGAAGAAAGCCGGCTGATCGTCCCGACCAAGGCCATGGACAATTCAGGGGACGGGAGTCATTGTTTGCACGCACAAACGGGGCAGGCACGATTGACCTCGGACTCTTTCCGGCATTTCAGGGCGTTCCCGCGATGCGCGCGTGGATCGGGTGCGTCAGATCCTTCACCGCGTCCTTCACCATCTTGTAGTGCCGCACGATCCGGGCCGCGTAAGCAGGGTCATCACCCAGTATGGTGAGGAACAACCGCATGAGGGTGTCCGACCACTTCGATTGCGGGTTCAACGGGTCGAGGAATGTCTGTTCCTTTACGACACTGCCCTTCGCCGGCTTCTCGAAGGCATGATTGATCGTTGCCACCTGCCGCTTGTGGCGTGTACTCAGCACCGCGACGATCACGCGCCGGCAGTCGCATTTCGGATCGACACAGAAGCACTCGGCGAAACCATACTGCCCGGCCGGAATCGGCGGCACCGCCCCGGCAGGCGTGCGATCCGGCACCGTAATCGACCGCGTTTCCCGCCGTGCAACGTCAGGGAACAGACTGAAGAGCATGATCAACTGCATGCGGACATCATACCGTGTTCCTGATTTCGCCCAAGCGACTCCATCCGCCATCCGCGACCATCCTCCTCTTCGTGGTCCTTCGAGGCCCTTCGTGGTCAATAAATATTATTCACATTTACATATTGAATTCATGTTCGTACTATGATAAACTCCGGACGTTGTTTGCTCTTTAATAAGTTAATAGACTGCCCGCAATCCCCCGTTTGTCTGCCGTCCTCTCTCCTTCGTGGTCCATCCTCCCCCACTCGCCTGCCGGCAACCCGCATGCAAAGGACACATCCGGGACCCGTTTGGGACCAATCGGGACACTTTTGGGATCTCGTTGGGATCCGCATAGGATCCGGTCGGGATCTGCTTTGGACCCGGTTTTTCGGACACTCCACGAGTACCAGACAAACAGTAACACCCAGCGCAATAAACACTTATGGCGATGCGTACCGTCGCCAGTAACCCCGAAACAACTTTTCTGATGCCTGACCCGCAGGTCATGGACGCACCGCGCATTGCGACGGAACCCCAACGCCCACGGAGCTTGCTCCGTGGGTCTTCTCGGACGACGAGCGACCCGTGACCAGTAAACCCACGGAACAAGTTCCGTGGGCGTTGTCGCGCGTCTTGTGTTTGCATCGTACATCCGGATAATGCGCATTCGTGGGTAGACCGTGGAACGACTGGTATCACTGCATGGGCAACACCTATGGCACCTGGCTCTACGGTGATCCCCGCGGCTTCCGCACCCGTCACCATCGCGAACACATCCCCTACGACTACAAACATCCCCCACCACCCGGGCTATACAAAGAGAAATACGAACGCTCGCAACGTCTGATGCCAAGACCCCCTGTGTTTCTTTCCCCCGAGCAGCGGTGCCTTGCCGTCAAGTTCTTCGTCGCCTCGCTCCAGAAGAACCAGATCAACTCGTCGTTCTCGCCATCGACCGCATTCACTTCCACCTGCTCGCCCGTTTCCCCGACCACGCTCCGCGCCACTGGCTCGGCATCGCCAAGAAAAGATCGGCGCACCACATGAAGGCGCATGGCGGACCCGCCGGAGGCGTCTGGGGCACACGCACTCAATGTGTCCCCATAAAGGACCGCGCCCATCAACTCGCGGTTGCCAACTACATTCTCGCCCACGCCCGTCACGGCGCATCCGTCTGGCGCCTGCCCTCACGCTCGGCTTCCCCCAGTCCGACAGCCTGACCGACACACCAACACCATCCAACAACGCCCACGGAACTTGTTCCGTGGGTCGCCTGCGAACCCTGTAAAGGTCCACGATTCACTGTTTGCCGCTCGACAGCGCGATCTTTCCACAAAACACCTCACCCGCCCGCAATCGCGCCCACGACAAAGAACGGCTCCTCACCCGATGCCACCTTCTCCGGCAGCGGCGCGTCGACCGGCTCGTGGGACAAGTCCTGTTCGCAGGCAAAAAAGCGGATGAAAGCCCGGCGCTGCTTCGTCACATGATCGCGGATGGCGCCGCGCAGCGCTGGATAGCGGTTCTCCAGCGCATCCAGAACCGACCCCTGGGTAACCGGGCCGGCCACCTCAAGCTGAACCTCGCGGTCGGCATTTGCCAAGATCCGAAGATGGGTGGGCAGGATAACCTGGATCATTGAAGCGTCTGCACCTCCACCGACAACACCGAAGGCAAATCCCGCGCAATCGCCGCCCAATTTTCCCCGCCATCGGCCGAGGCGTACACCTGGCCGCCGGTGGTGCCGAAATAGATCCCGCACTGATCCAGTGAATCAACGGCCATCGCGTCGCGCAGCACATTCACATAACAATCCTGTTGCGGCAGCCCCTTGGTCAGCGCCTCCCACTCATTGCCGCCGGTGCGGCTGCGATAGACGCGGAGCTTTCCTTCGGGCGGGAAATGCTCGCTGTCGCTCTTAATCGGGACGACGTAGATCGTCTCGGGCTCGTGCGCGTGGACGTCGATGGGGAAACCGAAGTCGCTCGGCAGATTGCCGCTGACTTCGTGCCACGTATCGCCGGAATTGTCGCTGCGCATGACATCCCAGTGCTTCTGCATGTACAGCACGCCGGGCCGCGAAGGATGCATGGCGATGCGATGGACACAGTGGCCGATCTCGGCCGTCGGGTCCGGGATGTACTCGGATCGGAGCCCCTGATTGATCGGCCGCCAGGTCGTCCCGCCGTCGTCGGTGCGGAAGCACCCGGCCGCCGAGATGGCGACGAACATCCGCCGGGGATTGGCGGGGTCCAGCAGGATCGTGTGCAGGCACATCCCGCCGGCGCCGGGCTGCCACTTGGGGCCTGTTCCGTGCCCGCGCAGGCCGGGCAATTCGTGCCAGGTCTGCGCGCCGTCGGTGGTGCGGAAGATGGCCGCATCTTCAACGCCCGCGTAGACCGTGTCCGGGTCGGTCAGCGAGGGCTCGAGGTGCCAGACGCGTTTGAACTCCCACGGGTGCTGGGTGCCGTCGTACCACTGGTGCGTGGTCAACGGCTTGCCGGTGTCGGGTGACGTATCGTAGACGAACTTGTTGCTTTCGCCCTTGGGCATTCCGTCCGGAGTTTTGGTCGGCTCGCCGGGCTTGGTGCCGGGTTGTTCCCAGGTCTTGCCGCCGTCGCTGGAGCGCTGAATGATCTGCCCGAACCAGCCGCTGGTTTGCGAGACATATATCCTGTTGGGATCGACCGGCGAACCCTTGAGGTGGTATATCTCCCAGCCTCCAAAATGCGGGCCGTTGATGGCCCACTTTTGGCGCGTACCATCGGAGGTGATGATGAACGCACCCTTCTTCGTGCCGACCAGCACTCGCACTGTGCTCATGTCCCGTTCCTTTCCGGTTATGTTCGCCGCCTCCGGGGCGATTTCGCGACCGAATTGATCGTAGGCCGCGTACCGGCACCCGATCCGGGAAATTTGTCACCCTCAGTCCTGCCGGATCACCCACGGCAGCGCCATCAGCGCCACGCACACCCCGCTCATCACCAGCAGATTCGAGAAGAAATACGGCAGAATCATCAACCCCAGTCCCGCGCCCAGGGGCACGAAGCGCACTTCCTTCTTGCCGTACATGAACAGGCCCAGCCCGATCGTCCCGAACACCATCGACAGCATCAACTGGTTCATGTCCATAACAACTCCGCGGCCCGATCATACGCCCGCACATACTATCGACCGTGTCCACGCCCAGCGTCATTGCACCTGGAGGACAAAGTCGGAAAACGTGGGGCCGACGCCCTCGTCGGCCTTTTCTGCTC
>JBEKVL010000211.1:0-449 GCA_049514055.1 Tepidisphaeraceae bacterium
CGATGAACCCCACCACCGCGGGCTGCTTTCTGCTGGCCTCGCTGGCCCTCTGGCTGATCGAGTCCGGCCGCCGCGTTCCGGCCCGGCACGCGATCGCGCGCGTGCTGGCGTCCGCGATCCTCTGCCTGGGCCTGCTTCGCGTCTGCGGCTACCTGCTGAACTTCGATCCCCGGCTGGACCGGCTGCTGGTCCCGGCCAGTACGGCGCTGAACCGGCCCATCGCTCCCAACACGGCCGTGAACCTGTCGCTGGTGGCCGCGGCGATGCTGCTGATCGACTACGACTCGCACCGGGGCGTGCGCATCGCCCAGTTCCTCTCGCTGCTCATCCTGCTTATCGCCATGCTGGCCATGGTTGGCTATGTTCTGGAGGAGCCCAAGTTCTACGTCGTCGGCGAGTATGCGCCGATGTCGCTGTACGCATCGTTCGCATTCTGCGCACTGGCCGGG
>JBEKVL010000211.1:465-9348 GCA_049514055.1 Tepidisphaeraceae bacterium
CGGGAGCATCCTGCTCTCGCGGCCCGATCAGGCGGTGATGGCGGCGCTGAATGCCGAGTCGTCCGCGGGCGTGCTGGCGCGGCGGCTGCTCCCGGCCGCGGTGGTCGTCCCGGCGCTGCTGGGCTGGCTGCGGCTGCTGGGGGAGGGCCACAATATATTCGACCGCAACCTCGGCACGGCACTGGCCGCCGTCGTCAACATGGGGTTGTTCATCCTGCTCATCTCCTGGAGCGTAAGCGTCCTCCACCGCGCCGACGAGCGGCGCCACAGCCTCGAGGAGACCGTCCGCAAGAGTGAAGCCTTCTACATCTCGCTCGTCGAGACCGTGCCCCAGGCGATCTTCCGCAAGGACCTCGCCGGCCGGTTCACCTTCGCCAACCGCCGCTTCTGCGATGCGATGGGAATGTCCCTCGACCGGATCCTCGGCCGCACCGATCTCGACCTGTTCCCGCGGGAACTGGCCGAGAAATACCGGGCCGACGACCGCCGGGTCGCCGAAACCGGCCAGGTGATCGAGATCGTCGAGCGCGGCACCTTGCACGGCGACACCGTCATGCTGCAGACCATCAAGACTCCCGTCCGCGACGGCGGCGGCGCCGTCATCGGCACCCAGGGGGTTTTCTGGGACGTCACCGAGCGCCTGCGTTTCCAGCAGCAGCTCCAGGAGAAGAACCAGGAACTCGCCGCGCTGGCCGGCGCCGAACGCGAGGCCCACATTGCCCTGAAGAAAGCCCAGGGCGCGCTGGTGCAGTCGGAGAAGCTCGCGGGCCTGGGGCAGATGGTGGCCGGGGTCGCCCACGAGATCAACAACCCGCTCGCGTTCGTCTCCAACAACGTCGCCGTGCTCATGCGCGACATCCAGTCGATCAAGGCGCTCATCGACACCTATCGCCTGGCCGATGGCATCATCGCACAACACGCACCACAGGTGTGGGCCACGGTTCGCGAACAGGCCGAACGCATCGACCTCATCTACACGCTGGCCAACCTCCAGGACCTCATCTCGCGCTCGCGCGAGGGGCTGCGGCGCATCCAGCAGATCGTCCGCGACCTCCGCGATTTTGCCCGTCTCGACACGGGCGATCTTCAGGAAACCGATCTCAACAGCGACATCGAATCCACTGTCAACATCATCCGCGGAACCGCCAGGAAGAGGCAGGTCCGGATCGACACGCAACTGGCGCCGCTGCCCCCGGTGGTCTGCTACCCGGCCAAGATCAACCAGGTGGTGATGAACCTGCTGGCCAACGCCATCGACGCCTGCGCCGACAATGGACGCGTTCTGGTGCGCTCGGCCCCGGAACCCGGCGGCGTGCGCATCGAAGTGATCGACAACGGCTGCGGCATTCCGGCGGACATCCGCACGCGCATCTTCGATCCCTTCTTCACCACCAAGCCTCCCGGCGAAGGCACCGGCCTGGGCCTGTCGATCTCCTACGGCATCATCGAAGACCACCGCGGGGCGATCGAGGTCGACTCGGAAGTTGGCAAAGGCTCGACTTTCATTGTCCATCTCCCGGCGACGGGAGGGTAGCCGGTGAGGGGTGACGGGCGAGACCGGGAATCCGGCGCTCTCGGTGATCTGTACGGAAAGAGCCGAGCTGGAGCCCGGCGGTCCCAGGATGGTTCCGGTGTTTCCAGCGATTCGCGGGGAAATGGTCACGGCCCTGGTGATCGGCGGGAACGGCCAGCAGGACAGACATCCCCAGAGACGAACCTTCGCCCGGACGTTCACCGCCGACCTCCCTTACAACCGCAATGCCATTTGAGCCGCGACGGACTACCCTGCGAACTCGTTGCCTACCTTGCGGGCGCGGGCGGGTTTGTCGAGGTTGACGCCCAGGGCGATGCCGGTTTCGACGAGCACGTTCCAGCCGGCCGCCAGGAAGACGTAGGGGGACAGCTCGCCGGCGGCGGGAACCTGGATGGTGGGGAACGGGGTCGGGCGGTCGGCGATGGCGATGACGGTCAGGCCGACGCCCTTGACGAGCACGTCGTTGAACTTGCCCTGCGAATCCTGGAAGGGGTCGATCCAGAGGACCACGTCGTTCTTATCCATGACTTCCTCGATGCCATGCACCGCGTAGGTGCCTTCGAGGAAGTCGGACTTCTTGCGAGTGATTTCGTTGGTTTTGAGGGTCAGTTCCTCGGCCACGCCGTCGTTGCGGCCGGCGAAGTAGATCGTGCCGGCACTGGCGATGCGGGTGGCCAGGGCGGGGTCGATGTGGAGGGTCATGGCCTGCCGGACCATGGCCGACAGGTCGGGCAGGCGGGGCTTGAGCGTGGGTTTGCCGGCGACGTGTTCGAGCAGGGCGTGGTAGAAGAGGGCTTGTTCGACGACGCTCTTGGTGGCGGCGACGGCGGCCTCGGGGCCGCAGCCCAGGACGTATCCTTTTGTGGCCACCGATTCGAGCAGGGAGTTGGGGTGGGCGGTGAGGCTGAAGAGGTTTTTATGGCCGGCGGCCGCGAGGTCTTTGAAGAGTTTGATGATCTCGCTGGTCTTGCCGGAGTTGGAGAGGCCGAAGACGGCCCAGTCGTGGAGCGTGTATTCCTGGGCCTGGCGGGCGCCTTCGGTGTGCAGGGTGATGGGGAGGTTGTGGCGGCGGGCGAAACGGATGGCGTTCTTGGCCGGGAAGATGCGGCTGGACCCTTCGCCGGTGAGGAGGAGCTTGCCGGTTCTGGCGATTCCGGCCGCGGTGTCGGCGGCCTGGTCGGGGTTGAAGCGGGCGACGATGTCGGCGGTGGCGAGCATGTCGCGGACGAGGCCGAATTGCGTGTGTTTGGGGTTGGCGGGGTTCATGCGATCCTCGGTAAAGTAAGGTCGGGAGTATATGATGGGGGTGTGGAGTCGTACAACAGGAGTAATCGGTGATCGGTTCGGTTGTCAGAGTTCAGGGTTCAAGAGGGGTGGGAGATATAAAAAAATGCTGTTAGGGTGTCGGGCGTTTAGGGATATGGCGTAAGAGTATTAGCGGTAATGAGTTGCGGTCGTTTTGGCGGGGGCGGATTGACTGAAAAAGGAAGTTCTTTGGGTGTCCAGAAGGTGTCCCGTTGGGTCCGGATGGGTTCCGGAGCAGTTGATAGTTGTTGGTTGATAGTTGATAGGGGACGGAAGAATGCGGAGGTGCTTGAATGCAGAATGCGGAATGGAAGCCGAAGGATGAGCGATGACTGCGGAAACGGAGATTGAAACACAGAGAAGGATGAGAACACAGCGCGGCGTGGCCGCGACCAAAGGGATTGAGGCACGGAGGCACGGAGGCGCGAAGGCACGGAGGCACGGAGGCACGAAGTGGAGGAAGGAACCGGCGTAGCCAAGAGGCGGCAGAAGTCTTCTCACGCTGCGAAGAAACGGATGGATTGTGGCACAGAGAGGAACGAGGAAGGATGAGGGATGAAAGATGAATGCGGAATGGGGAATGCAGAATGCGGAGTGGGAGACGAAGGATGCGGGCATGGTACACCTCGGGGGGAAGGGGGCGAATATGTAACTAACCGACTTTGCAACATATCACGGTGTTAGGTATTGTGTCAAGAGGGAATCGCGGGAATTTTTCCGGTTTTTTTCCCGCTTGAGGGAGAGATGGTGCCAAAGAGGATATTTGACCACGAAGCTGCACGAAGGAATGCGGATCAATGGCCAGGGATGGGACGGATGACACGGACGGCGAGGCGGCGAGAAGGGCCCAAATTCCGGTACTAGGCGGCCTGCTTCCGCTGCTCTCCTCGAGGAATATTAAAAATCGGCTTCCATCGCCCAACGAGTGACCGGACCACGCCGAAACGATAGTCGCTTTGCGTATCGGGCATGCTGACATACTGCCATGACAGCCTCCCAGGGTTCGGGCACCACAACTCTGAGTCGAGGGCGATGGTTATCCGCTGCTGGCTCTCGATGCTATCGTGAAGGTTCTCGCTCCCCGCGATGAAAAGGCAACTGTCCTGCTCAAACAGTGTATACACGCCTTCGTCATCGGGAACCCGCGCCCACGCGTCGAAGTGAATCCGCCTGCTCCAGTGCAGGTCGTCGATCACCCTCGCCTTCAGCTTCACGTTCGCCCCCTTCTTCCGCATATTCAGGGCTGCCCACCGATACTCGAACGGCGAGTAGCCCGGCGTGATTGACGACGCCAACTTGTCAAATTCCCCCACCAGCTTGGGGTGCGCGAGCGTTGTGTCCACCGACGCCCCATACCGGTAGAACATCATCCGGGCCGCAATCTCACTGGCGACTGCGTAGCGGGATTGATCGGGAACGAGTGAGCGTTTCGATTTCGCTTTGAGTTTGCTGTGTTTTCGGAGGCCGATCAACACCATGTTCAAATTGAAGGCGATATCGTCGATACCAAAATCTCGGCAGGCCTCAATGAACTTTGAGTTGAGGTTCGGATCGGCAAGTACCCGGTCAGACGAGAACCCCTGCCGCACTTGCAAGTATGCCCTTTCCACCGCCTTCTCATACTTCTTCGTTAGATTGTCGTGCGGATTCAATTCCTCAATGTACGCCCGACGACGCTGGAGCAATCCAGAGACCGTTGCGGCAAGTTCCGGCGATCCGATCTGACCATGATGAACCGTCACCCTTGGCCCGAGCGTTGCGCCCATACCTGCGGCAATCGCGAAATGATTAAGTCCTGCCATGACGTCAACCTTCAACCGAAGTGCGAGAAGCTGTAGAACATGCCATCGATAATCACGGCAACCTCGCCTTGCTTCATTTCTTTGCCCATCTTCTTGCAAAACGCCCCGACTTTCGCTTGAAGCTTCTTGTCTGACGCGTGTTCCTCCGTCATGTAGCAGTGCAGAAGAATCGGGAAGTCCGGCACGAGCGCGCCGCCATTCTCGTCGTCGCGCCAAATGCCTTCGGCTCTCGGCATCGCCGTCGCGCCGCCGTAGGTCGTCCCGAAGAATTCCATTGCGTTCCGCTTCCACTCATCCTGATTCGGCAGCGTTTTGCCGGCGCGGTCGGCGCTGGGAATGAACAGAACCAGCAGTACGCGCCGTGTCGCGGCCGCTCCTGAAATTTTAGGCTCGTCTTTCTCCATGTGCAATCCTCTAACTTTCCGGCGGTCATGCCGCCCGCCCAACCCTCCCGTCTTCAGCTTTGAGCCGGTTCCGGGCCATCTTCGCGTAATCGGAGTTCAACTCGATCCCCACGAACCGACGTCCGTTACGGATCGCAGCCGCCCCGGTCGTCGCCGTTCCAGCGAACGGATCGAGCACCAGATCACCGGGGTCGCTGGTTGCCAGGATAAACTGCTCGACCAACTCAAGCGGGAACGTCGCGAAATGGTCCAACCGCGACCGTGCCGTGGCGGATTCGATCACATCACGCGGGATAGTTCCCTTGTCGTTCAGTTTGAATCTCTTCCCCCGCTTGAACCGTTGCCCTTGCGGTCCCGCTTCATCCTTCGCCTTGTTCCCGCCGTATTCCTGCCCCGCCGACCATCGCCGGAGCGTCACCGGCGAATATGGCACGCGAATTACATCAGCATTGAACTTGTATCCGCGCGGCGACTTGGTCAGGAAAAGGACATGCTCATGCGCAAACCGCCAACGGTCGGCAGCACCGTCTGGCGCCGCATCCGATTTTGCCCAGATCAGATCGTTCCGGAGCGTCCAGCCGACCTCGCACGCGGCGAGCGCCAGCCGTTGAGGCACAAGCTGGAGCGATTTATTCACATACGTATCCCCGACGATGAAGAAACAACTACCGGATGCCGCGGTCACTCGCCACAATTCGTTGAAGATCGTTGTCAGCTTCTCCACATACATTTCAACCGACGGCTCCCAGCCGATCTGCCCCTTCGCGTGGTAATCCTTTTGGCGGTAGTAAGGCGGTGATGTGACAGTCGTCTGCACGAAATCTTCGGAGATTTCAGCCAACTTCGCCGCGGCCGAGCCCTCGATGATAACCGGTTCATTGGCCGTAGCTTGTCCGCCGCGCTTCTGTCGAGCAATCGCCATCCGGCCTCCAAATATGCGTACCTGCTCCAATAGCGGCGGCTGGGCGCAACGAGCTACCCTCAGCCATCCATCAGAAGGACCGTGAAAAACTCCTAACCGGTGATCCTCGCGGAAGCTTGCGGCACACCTTCGCTTACACAGTATCGCGTGTTACGATACACCGGTCAAGGAGACCATTGGCTACAAGATCGACCGTCATCGCGACTTCCACCCGCCACAAGGCACGCCCCGGGCACTCCCTTAGAGTAGCCGAGTTCTTCGCTGGGATCGGGCTGGTGCGGCTGGCGCTCCAGCCGGAAGGGTGGCGGGTCGTGTTTGCCAATGACATCGACCCGGACAAGTTGGAGATGTACGAGGCGAACTTCGGCCGGGAGCATTTTCATTTGGGCGACATTCACAAGATCAACGCCGCCGAGATGCCGGATTGCGACCTGTACACGGCGTCGTTCCCGTGCAACGATCTGTCGATTGCGGGCGCTTGGGTGGGACTCAGTGGCAAAGAGTCGTCCGCATTCTGGGGCTTGATCCGTATTTTGAAGGAGATGGGCGCGCGACGTCCGCCGATGGTGATGCCGGAGAACGTTGTCGGGTTCCTCCAGTCAGATGGCGGGAAGGATCTTGAAACCGCCGTGGCGACGGTCAACGGCTAGCGTTCAGTTGCAGCGTTTCTCTGTCTCGCTGCGCGCGTAGATTGACCGTGCGCTGCCGCGATCTTCGCCCTGAGTGTCGCCGCGAACTCGTGGCATTCTCGCAGATAAGCGACAGACTTATCCATGCGTGCCCAATACTCGGCGTAGAGCGCGGCGCCGACGATCGGCTCGAACGGCACGGGTTCTACTTTCTGCGATGCTTCGTAAGCTTTCAGTCGCTCGACTCGCTGCGCGAGATCGGCGATTCCCCTTCGACCGGGCGAGTGCGTTGCGGTCGTGCTCAACATCCACTTCAACCAGTGGCTGTTCCCTTTCGACTGATTGCACTTCCCACAGGCGGGAACGAGGTTGGCAATCTCGGAGATGTACCCCGTGGGACGACGATTGACGACGAGCGGCCGAAGGTGATCCCATTCAGATGCCTTGTCGCCGCAATACGCACATCGCACATCATTTGGCGTCATACCGAGTATTCGCAGTGCATTGGCGATTTCTTCGGGGGTCGGTTCGATCACCGGGATGATTGAATTCACGAACGCATTGGTGATGCTCGATTTTCTCGACACCATCGTCTGAACAGACGGCATCCGAAATGCGGAGCGGAGACGTCGAACCTCGTCATCGGAAAGGGTGGGCGTCATTGGCCACCCCCTCTGCGCGATCCGGACCTGCCGGGATTCGGAATCTTCGAGAAGAACTGGGCCGCCTCCGAACCGGGTGATGTTCCGCAGGCATCGCAGAACCACACGAACTCGACCATGTCAATTCGGCGTTCCCCCGATTCGACCTTCGCCACCCAGCTATGCGGCACACGGAGGATGGTGGCAAGTTGTCGCTGGCTGAGTCCCGCGGCCGCCCGGAGCGATGCGAGTTGCTGCCGCAGTGATTTGTACTCGAAGGTGTGGGTTGATTTCCGCATCGCTCCTATTTTCGGACCATGGTACAATGCTTCCAAAATCGGTACGGATAAGGAGATACCCCATGCTGGCACTACCCACTGACTGGCGCAGAAAGTCCGCCGGATTCGTCATAACGGAGTTGCTCGAACAGGCGGAGGCGATTGCATCGTACAAGCGGTGCTCGTCGCTGCTGTTCCGCGCGTGCATGGAAATGCTGTTCGACAACAAGAGATGGAACACTGGCCCGACCCCGATTACCGTGCAGGAAGATCGAGACGGCTTCCGGATCCGGGACATCGTGTATCACAACTGTTGTCGGATCGATGATGAAAGTCTTGCGACCTGGGCCAAGTTGGAGAAACGGCGTCGCAGCGTGATAATTCTGGTCCCGCCGTGGTCATCGTGTGTTGCAAGAAAATGCCTCGGCCCGAGCCTGAAGCGAAAGGTGTGCGTATTGGGCATGGACGAATTCGCAAACTGTCGCGTACTCTGGACCAGTTTGGAATTGCCTCTCGCATGGGATGAAACACTCCTGAGGCTATTGCGTTGGTACTCGCAATTGAATCGCGCAACAGGCTCGGATATGGCCGCAATTGATGCGGTGACCGTGAACGCGCCATCAGAGAGATCATGACGGCGGTGAAGTCGAAGGACACCGCGCCGGAACTGGCGGTGCGGCGGCTGGTACACGGGCTCGGCTACCGCTATCGCCTGCACGTTCGCGGTTTGCCGGGGACGCCGGACATGGTGTTTCCATGCCGCCGGAAGATCATCAACGTCAACGGCTGTTTCTGGCACGCGCATGGTTGCGGCCGATGCCGAATCCCGGCGACGCGCCGGGCGTACTGGCTGGCAAAACTGAAACGGAACAAGGCGCGTGACCAGCGGAACCGGCGGGCGCTGCGCCGGCTGGGCTGGGACGTGCTGACGGTCTGGGAGTGCCACACAGTGACGAAGAAGCAGGTGGCGCTGGTCGAGCGGGTGCGGAAGTTTCTTGGGAAGTGACGGGGTGAGTGCGGCGGGTGTCTTACTCGCCCTTCACCTGCTGGGCAGTGCCTCCCATTGTTTGTCAATCGTTGTCATCGGGTCGGATCGAATCGCGAGCGTGTACCCCTGCCGGCCGTGCTGGTCGAGGAGGCCGATGGAGCGGAGGAAGGCGAGGGCGAGGTAGGCCTGGTAGGCGGGGACTTCGTGGTTTTCGGCGTCGTTCAGGGGGAGGACTTTGTCCATGCCGAAGCGCTTGCCATTGGCGCCGGCCTTGGCGATGGCGGCGGCGAGGAGCGGGAGGACGGAGCGGGGGCATTTGTGTTCGTACTCGGCGCGTTCGGATTTGGACCAGCCGACTTTCACCAGCGAGTCGCCTTCGC
>JBEKVL010000212.1:0-8877 GCA_049514055.1 Tepidisphaeraceae bacterium
TCTGCCGACTGCGGAGGTCTGTCACCGCCCCTCCCGCCGCAGATCACGAACAGCAACGTTGACGATGGCGGCTAGGATCGGGCCGTCGTGGGATGGACCAGGGAAGAATGCCAAGTTCCAAGAACAACCTGGCGATCTTGGCATTCTTGGCATTCTTGGCAGTGTTGGCGTCCTTCCTTGACGGGAAGAATGCCAAGATCGCCAAGATGTCCAAGATAGCCAAGAAAGCCAAGATGGCCAAGTTCTCCTATACCTTCAATCTCCATGTCCATGCCTTTGAAAACGGGTCTCTGAATGCCTTAATGGCCAGTCCAGAACGTGCCCGGCAGATGGTCCGCCAGCTAAATCCGGCGGCTTTCGCCTCGAAATGGATGGAGCCAGCGTCGGGGTTCTTGGTGTCGCCGACCCGCTTAGAACCGTCGGCCAGAAACTCCTGGAGCCATTCGGCGGCTTGGTTACGTGACTCAGGCTCGGGTCCGGGTTTTGATTGCTGGGCAAGCCACTGGTCCGCATTCAGGTCCAGCGAGGCCGGCTCCCACTGAACATGTGCAGGCGATCCACCGATAGTGAACACGAGGCCGGCCGCCTGCCTGCCCAGATTATTCTTGCCGGCGAGCAGGAAGCGTCGGGAGTCGCGGTCGGGGGTTTCACAGATCAGATGTAGGACTGTTCTGACGATACCGACGAATCCGCGGGAGCCCAGAACACTGTCGTCGGCGGTGCCTCCGCTCATCTTCCGGGTGTGCGCGATCAGTACGACGGCGACGTTGTGCTTGCGGGCCAGTGCCGCCAGCGGCGCCAGGATCGCGCGGACCTCGTTGTCCCTGTGCGCGTCGATCCGGCCGATGTAGGAGCCCACCGGATCAACGCAGATGGCGATGGTGTCGGGATGCTTCAGCAACAGTTGTTCCAAATAGGCGACGTGTTCAAGCGTGAAGCCATACTCGACGGGCTTTCCGTCTTCGTCACGACGCACGACGCACTCGATATGGCGCACCTTGGAACAATCCGCGCCATGTGCATCCAGCCGATCCCGTAGCACACACTCACGGTCATTTTCGGCGTCGGCGAGTATCACAGTGCCGCATGGACAGGGTGTGCCATCTGTCCAGTCCGTCCCTGTGCTGATGTTGGCCGCGATGTAGGCGACCAGCCACGATTTCCCGCTGCCGGGAGGCGATGCAATGAGACTCAGGGTGCCGCGTGCGATACGTCCGGTCCAAACCCAATTCACGTCCCGGCGGACGACGTCGGCCATGCAGACGGTACGGATGCCGCCGATGTAGTCTACGGGGTCAACATACGGCAGGTCTGCCGCCAGACTGATGACCGAGTCCCGAATCTGTTCCGGGGTCGCGGTGTCCATCGCCTCACTGAACTCGACGAAATCGCCCTGCGGCGGAAGTCCCGGCAGTCGCAGTATCTTGATCCTCGCATCCGGGTTGTGTTTGAAAATGTTGCGGGCGCCGTCCGCGGCGTACTTTTCGCCCGGCGTGTCGTTGTCCGGAAGGAAGATGATTTCCTTGACGGAGTCCGCCAGCGGCTTCCAGTTGGTCTTGTCGGCTGAGCATGAGCCGTGCGCGCTCGTCGTCGCTGGCAGGTCAACGGCACGCGCGGCGTCGGCCGCTTTTTCGCCTTCGCACACATAGACCGTCTGCGCGGCGGCGATCAGCGGCAGCTGGTACAACGGCCAGAGTCCGTCTGGGTCGCCGATCTTCCAGCCGTTCTTGCGTTTGGTGAACGATCGAAATTCCTTCTTCCCGTCTGGCGTGTCGTATCTGGCGACGGCCGCAAGCTCGTTGCCGTCGATGTCCTGGTACGACCACTGGCCGGCCAGCACGGCGCCCTCGATGGTCTTAAGAGCGGCATCGACAGCGCTGGCAAGAGTCGAGTAGCTCTGTTTGGATTTGCTGTCGGCCGTTTGCGTCTTGTGGCCGTAGTCGGAGGGGTCACAACGATCAGTCCCGTTGACGTTCTTGGCCTTGCCGCCGTTGTTGCGGGATTCACCATCGCGGTAATGGAGCCGGCCACGATCTTTCCAGCACTTACTGACGGCATGGTCGGGTGAGATTGTGCATGTGCCGATTTCGTCGCAGCCGTAGCACGGGACGCCTTCCGATTTCGTGCTCGGCCACTTTGCGCGGGCGGTGCTCATGGGATAACCTCCCGCGTTGATACATGTAATGCAAGTGCATACAATAGCATGGCTAAGTCTTCCCGGCCGTCGGCGCCCTACGCCGCGGCCCTTTTACTTTTGCAGCAGGCTTCGCCTCTGGCGCCCCAGGGCCAGACCCGCAAACGGTCTGCGTCAAATCTGCTGCTGGATCGCTAGCGAGACGGATCTGCCTGCTCAACACCCCTGGTGGATGCTTTCGAGCGACTCTCGGTGGAGTCAGCCTTGGCCGAGGCTCGCACCGATAACATGTGAGGTATAACATAGACATTAGTGTTAGCAGTAGTCTACTTGGCGGCGCCGACGGTTCGCTCTTGGAGGAAGCGATCGAGATCTTCGACGCGGTACTTGATGGACCGCCCCACGCGGAGATAAGGAAGAGGGTATCGCCGAGTGCAGCGCCAGACGCTCAATGTGCCCGGCCTGAGCCCCAGATACTCCGTGGCCGCGGGATCGTCCAGTAGTTTCGGTCTTTGAATGTTCGCAGGCGTCATAACTGAGCCTTTCTTGTATGGGTCAATTAACGAAGGCACACGCTACATGTCGCCTCGGTTCGGACCTAAACCGGACAAATGCTGATGGGTCGGAAATGCAGAATCGCTCGATAAAACCGAGCGATTCCTTGCGTCATCGTTTTGTTAACCGGACAAGTTCCGGACTTATCCGGCCGAGGGTTTCTCTATGACCGGTTCAAATTCTGCCCCTCCACAATTGGGGCAGGTCTTGGGGCATTCGGCAAAGAGGTTGCCCTTGCTGGGGCACCCTGGATTCTTGCACCGCCACCGCACCTGCGGTCGCGCAGACGCTGGCGGCACGTTGGTTTCCGCAGGCGTGTTGGAACTCTTGGTTCGCGGCGTACGCCGGCCGTCCTTCTTGCGGGCAAGGGCTTCGGTACGTATCATCGGCACACCATCTTTGGCAAGCTCGCTGACACGTTGCTTGCTCAGCCCTGATAGCCTGACAAATTCGACTTGGGGGATTTCCGGCTCCGGCATCGCTGGGCCTGCGTAATACCGGTCTCGGGCGTCCGCTGGCAGATCCGCCAGCCGCCGCGCCTCGTCCTCCAATGTGACAAGATCCTCCATGAGCGCCCGATCATCCTCGCTTGTGGTATACGCCTTCAAGCCATCGCGCAGCGCATTCAACGGGCTCGTCACTGCTCGGGGCAATTCCTGTAGTGCGGCAGACCACAAATCGCGCACTGATTGCATCGCGTTACGAATGTCTTGCCGGGCGGCCTGGAAATCTCGCGCGAAGGATTCAGCTTCTCGCCGCTGGGCGTCAGTCAACTCCGCGCAACAATCAGTGGAGCGCTGCCGGGATAGAAGGAGTGGCGCGGCTTTGCAGATGGGAATCCAGTGCCGCAGCGAACTGGCCGACGAAACGATCCACAGCAGGCGTGTCCTCTGTGGCCACGTCCTGTCATATGGCACTGAAGACAAGGGAACAAGCTTGTCTTTCCGAGCGGGAGCGAGATCGTTCGGCACATCCATCGCCTCTCGATTCGTCTCAGCATTCGCGCGAGCGTTTGGGAGCGTTAGCGCTCCGGGCGAGGCGTTTGCATCCAGAGGGGTCTGCGCCAACGCCTGAAACGCCTCGATCAGTTTGCCTACCACGTTTGTGTCATGCTTGCCGTAGAGGTCGTAACCGCGGCTTTGAAGGAACCATAACACCTTGTTCAGGTATGGATCGGGTTGCTCCGGGGCGATGGCGCGCAGGCCCTCAAAACCCAGAGCCGCAAACGCCCCGTCTCGCAGTGCCTGCTGTATCACTCGTGACGCCGGGGCGCATGTACCGGAGTAGGCGGCACCCCCGACGTCGTCGCGGATGACGAGGAAACGATGCTCGTCAGGATCTGCCGGGTCTCGATCGCGCAGCCGCGTCAGTTCCTCGATGAAACGATCAAATGCGGTGCTTAGCATGTGACGCCTACGTTTCTAAGGGGAGGGGTCCGGGGCGGCGCAGCCGTAGGCGGGATCGACGCCGCGCCCGGGCCTTGCAAGCGGTGATCAGGCCGCTTGTCCCATTGGTATTCTACTTCGCTTCGGCGCCATCACCTACGCCGGCTTGTGTCTTCGCTGCTGCCGCTTTTGCCTTCGCCGCCTCGACCGCGGCGGTCATAGCATCCGTTGCGGTGGTTATTGTGGCGCGAATCGGATCCATCGCGAGATGTGAGTATCGAGCAGTTGATGCGGAGTCGGCGTGGCCCAGCACTTTCCCCACTGCGTAAAGGCTGGCGCCGCTGGCGACGGCGAAGCTGGCTAGGTTGTGGCGCAGGTCGTGCAGGTGGAGGTTGGTCAAGCCGGCGCGCGCGAGGATGTGTCGCCAAGCGATCTTGGGTTCTTGGAGATGGCCGGTCTTGCCACGTCCGGGGAACACGTACTCACTGTTGTTGTTCGCGCGGCTCGCCAACACTTCAAGCGCCGGCTTGACCAGCGGAACCGACAGGGGTCTGCCGGTCTTGAATTTCGATGGCGGTATTGCCCAGACCGCCCTCTCGGTATCGACCTCTTCCCAGCGCATCGAGGCGACGTTGCCGCGCCGTTGTCCCGTCCAGACGCAGAGGCGGCAAAAGTCTGCGATGGTCTGGCTGGGCTCTTGGTCAATCGCGGTCAGCAACTTGGCCAGTTCGTCGCCAGTCAAGTATCGCTCCCGCGGCGACTCATCGAAGAACTTGATCTCGCCTTTTCCGAACGGGTTGGTCTTTACCTTGGCGAAGGCAAGCATTCGACGGAGCAACTGCATGGCGCGGTTGGCAGTGGTGTGGCCACGGGCCTTGCCGAGGTCATTCAATTTGCGCATGACGTCATCTGCCCCAATGGAGTTGGCGCGGCGGGTTGACCAGTCAGCCAGGCACGTCTTCCATCGGCTCTCGTCAGTGACGAGCGTGCTGGATCGCCGGCGTGTCTTCAGGTGCTCGTCGCGGTATCGCTCCCAGATGTCCCCCAAGGTCGCATCCTGGCGAAGCGCATCCTTCTCGGCGAAGACGTTGACGCCCTTGGCAATCTCGCCCCTCTTCTGCTCGGCCAGATTGCGGGCCTGCTCGGGCGTGATGTCGGGGAAGCCGCCCAGCCTCATGCGATTGCGGCGCTGGCCGGCGATCCGGCGAACCAAGTAGAACGACTTGGCGCCGGCCTCGGTGACCAGGAGGGCCAAGCCGGGTGCCTTGGTGTCGTAATAGTAGATGCGGCCACGTCCGGGGGGACAGATGGCCGCCTTCAGTACGGGGAGGGTGAAATTGACCCTTCTGGTGATCGCCCGTTTCGCCGATTCGTCCGCGACCCGCATGTTTGGCTTAACCATGACAGTCTCCTGAGCCGGCCCTCGGTCGTCACGCCGAAAGTCTTGAGCCTGAAATCAGTGCAACACCAGTGCAACGGAATTGGTCAGAATCAGTAGTTTTCCATGTTGCACCGTTAAGGAGAATATGGCGATTTTCTCGGGAAATGTCAAGGATCATTAGGGACGATTAAACCGAAGCTATGCCGGTGCCTTCGGCCTACGGAGCCGAAGGTTGCAGGTTCGACTCCTGCAAGCTGCATTGATCGTAAATCCTGCCGGACGCATGACTAAGCGTACCTTCCTGTGTCGGGAAGTGCGGCCCAAATGCCCGTGATTCCTCAGTACATACTGAGGAATACGGATTGGAGACTGCACCATGCCCGATTTTCATGTTCCCAAAATGTCGCATCACAGGGCCAGTGGCCAGGCGATCGTTCGCCTCAACGGACGCGATTTTTACCTCGGTCCCTGGAAGAGCAAGGCTGCGACCATCGAGTACGACCGGCTTGTGGCCGAGTGGCTGGCCAACGGGCGGAAACCCCACGAAGGCCAGGCTGAGGGTCTGACGATCACCGAGTTGGTCGCCGCGTTCTGGACCCACGCCGAGAACTACTATCGCAACCAGGACAGTGAGAGCACCAGCGAGCTCTCCTGCTATCGCGAGGCACTGACGCCTCTACGCCGCCTGTACGGCCACACTCAAGCTGCTGAGTTCGGTCCCCTGGCGCTTAAGGCCGTACGCCAAGCGATGATTGACGCCAACCTCTGCCGCACGAACATCAACCACCGGATCGGCCGGATCAAACGGGTCTTCAAGTGGGGGACCGAGAACGAACTGGTGCCGCCCGAGGTGTTCCACGGACTGCAGGCGGTGTCCGGGCTCAAGGCCGGCCGCTCCGATGCCCGGGAATCGGTGCCCGTCAAGCCGGTGCCGGACGAGCGGGTTGCCGAGGTGCTGCCGCTGGTCTCACGGCAGGTGGCGGCCATGATCCGGCTCCAACAGCTCGCGGGGATCCGCTCGGGCGAGGTGGTCATCCTCCGCGGTATCGACATCGATATGAGTGGCAAACTGTGGGTATACCGGCCGCCGCGGCACAAAACGCAGTATCTGGGGCACGATCGCATCGTTTTTTTCGGCCCCCGGGCTCAGGAAATACTTAAGCAATTCCTCAAACCGGATGTCAACGCGTATCTCTTCTCCCCTGTCGACGCGGAGAGGGAGCGGCGGGAGAAGCTGCACCAGGAACGGAAGACGCCGCTGAGCTGCGGCAATTCGCCCGGGACAAACGTCAAGCCGGAGCCCCGAAAGAAGCCGCGAGGACGATACGGCGTCGGCAGCTACGGTCGAGCGATCAAATACGCCTGTCAGCGGCTCTATCCACTTCCCGAGCGTTTCGAGCGGCGTAGGCTCAGACTTCCTGATCTCATCGGAAACGGAGTTGGCACTTACCTCAGCAGAGATCATGCCATCTCGAAGATCATTATGGCCTGAGTCTGCGGATGCTGGTATTGGGCGGCGGTCAGTTCCGCGAGCAGCGAGCCAATGGCTTTGTCGTGAGCCGGACAGGCCGTGCCGTGGATCCGGATGGTCAGCCTCCCCGTTCTCGATGACCTCGCCGGAACCTGGAGCGTGCTCAGCACTCTCCTTGTCTTCGTCCAGTTCCTGGTCGGCCAGGCCAAACGCACTGAGCGGGAGAAGCGTGCCCGGCCACTCAGTTTCTCCCCGGTCCACCCGCCATCCCCGCCTCCGGTAGTCCAGACGACGCATCCGGGCCGCCTCTTCCGCCCGGTTCCCTGCGTCCATCAGGTCGATGACCATCGCCCGCCCGTCCGCAGCCATCATCTCACGTCCCGGGAATCCCCGGAACGTCAGGGGACCGGCGGATCCATCGGCGCGAATCACCAGGTCCATCTGAAGGTCGTGGGTGCCGGCAAACGTGACGGTCAGGATCATGTGCCGCGGTCGCCCGAGCATTGCGTCCCCTTCGGCCAGGATTTCCGGCGACCGGGCGTGACGGACAGTCCAGCCCGGCAACAGCACACTCAACCGTTCGGCATGTTCCCGGGACTCTACGAGGATCGCGATCCGCAGCCGACCCGCCTGCTGCTCGATCCACTGTCTCTCTGGTTTGTCGCGGAACAGGCCGAGTCCTTGGAGAATCGCCAGGTTCCCGCTCTGCAAGCTGTTCGCGAGTTTGGCGATGAACTGGTTACGCTCATGGTTGCGCCAGATGAGTTGGCGCTTTTGTTCCAGCGGCCCCCTGGGTATCGCCCGCCGGACACTGGTTGGAACGAAGCAGAACTCGACGGAGACCGCGGCACTCCGCCCCGCCGATTCAAAGAGGACGGGGCCGAAGATTGAGTCAATGTTCTTCTGTTCGCCCAGGGAATGTGGCTGACGCACGCGGCGGAACGCGTAGACCCGGGCGTCCCGCAGATAAGACTTGATCGCCGGCCAGTGCTTGGGCCGTGATGCCGCCTCCGGATTGGTCGCCAAAAAAATCACTGGGTCGTCCATCCCGTGCGCGACGTACGTCCAGGTCGCCACGATCACCCGCGTCCGCTGCCAGCCCGTGCTCCAGACGGCATCTACCCGTTCGCCCAGTTGCCGCGTCAGCTCCCGAGCCAGCGACCGGGCAGTGTCCCGCGTGGGGACGAGAACACAGATCCGGGTGTGGCGTGCGATCTGGTTGATCTCCGTGATCCGCTCCACCATCTCCGGGCGGCCGTCGATCTCGATCTGGCCCAGTGGGTGATCGGCCAGAGCGTGGGCCAGGGGGCGGACGGTCCAGACGACGGGAGCCCCGTGAAACCGTTCGGCTTCCAGGCCGGCGGGCAGCCGCCGGTTATCCGTGAACCGTACGTGCGTCCCTTGCCGTTGAAGGGACTGGGCCAGGAGCAGGGCATACCCCGTGGGCACTGCGATCCGGTCGCCTGCGTGTCCGGGAACATGCCAAAGCGCATTCGGCTTATCCCGGCCACCGGAGATCTCCGGGTGCTGGCCCGCGTAGATTGCCGGGTATGCCAGATGGTCGCAGATCCGCCGCTGGATGTCCGCGGATCCCGTTATGGTTGCTGACGACCAACCGATGTCGATCGTTACCTGAATGGGGTTGTCGGGTTGCTGGGAGACTGACGACATATCATGATATGAAGGCTTGTCAGTCGTACGCAAATCACCACTGTCCCCACCGGACCCCATGTCCGGAATTCGGCCCGGGGCCTCATCCGATTGCCGGGAACCCGCAGCATCCGAGCCGCGAATCGAATTGTTATCATCGTTTGTCTGCATATTGTTTACCTGCTGACTTCACAACCACGGTAACATACTTCCGGGCGAGATTGCAACTGCCGGATCGTTCGTCGAACCCGAAACATGCGGTTTCCTCCCGCGTTGACCGATGAATTCCGCATCTTTCCAG
>JBEKVL010000213.1:0-8872 GCA_049514055.1 Tepidisphaeraceae bacterium
GGCGGAAGGCGCAGCCTCATTCGGGAAGTTGCGTGCAGGCGTGCCAGTGTATCGTGGGGGCGGGGCCGGTTCAGGTCCGGGTTCCGCAGCGCTCGCTGCTGTCGCACAAGGCGAGCGCACTGGTGGATTTCAACCTGAACGTGTCGAGCGGGCACGATCCGCTGTGGCAGGGCGCCGGTGAACTGATGGGTGCGGCGCTGGGCCTGGCGATCGACGTCGGGACGACGACGGTGGCGGTGATGCTGGTCGATCTGACGGAAGACCGCGTGCTGGCCCGGGCGTCGGATTTCAACGGGCAGATGCGCCTGGGGGACGACGTGGTGACGCGGATCTCGTTGTGCGCCAACGACGAGGGGATGCTGCCACGGTTGCAGGAGGCGGTGGTCGGCACGATTGTGCCGTTGGTGAGAGAGACGCTGCGGGCGGCCGGGGCGGAGGCGAAACAGCTTGTGTGCGGCGCCGTGGCGGGGAACACGACGATGCTGCACCTGCTGGCCGGTGTCGACCCGACGCCGATGGGAATGGCGCCGTTTACGCCGGTGTTTCTGGAGCATCGGGTGTTGCAGGCTCGGGAGATACCAGGCTGGCCGGCGGAGGAGATGGGGATGGAACTGCATCTGTTGCCGGGTGCGTCGGCGTATATCGGCGCCGACCTGACGGCGGGATGCCTGGCGAGCGGGCTGGCGTACGACCACGGGCCGAGTTTGCTGGTGGATGCGGGGACCAATGGCGAGATCATTCTGAAACTGGGCGTGAGGTTCTACGGATGTGCCACGGCGGCCGGGCCGGCTTTTGAGGGGGCGGGATTGTCGTGCGGGATGCGGGCGGCGGGCGGGGCGATTTCACACCTGCGGTGGCGTGGCGGGAGATTCGAGGTCGATGTGCTGGGCGGCGAGGCCGCCGCGCCGCTGGGTTTGTGTGGGTCGGCGTACGTGGATTTCCTGGCCGAGGCGAGGGTTGCGGGACTGCTGTCGGCGACGGGCCGGTTCGAGAGGGAGTCGACGTCACCTGTGTTGCAGGGACGGTTCGGGCGCGCACGGGTCGTGGGCCGGGGTCCGGGCGGGAATGTGCTGGTGTCGGAGGGCGATGTGTCGAGGTTGCTGACGGCCAAGGCGGCGATTGGGGCGGGGATTCTGACGCTGTTGGCTAAGGAGAAGTTGGAGGCGGCACAGATCAAAACGGTGTATCTGGCGGGCGGATTCGGGACGCAGATCCGGCCGGAGAGCGCGATCGCATGCGGGTTGTTGCCGGGATTCCGGGTGGACCAGATCGAGCCGGTGGGGAATGCGGCGCTGGGCGGAGCGTATCTCTCGCTGGTGGACCGGCGGGCGATGGAGGAAGTGCGGCGAGTGGCGAGAAAGATCGAGGTCGTGGAATTGAACATGGATCCGGCATTCGAGGCGACGTACATTGAGCAACTGGCGCTGCCGTGAGACGGAAGTGCCGAGTGTTGACGTTGAGCAAGCCCCCATTCGGCACTCGGCACCAGCACTCAGAACTCGATCCGCAGCGCTTGGCGTTTGGCCGCCGGGCCTTTAATCTTGTGGGTCTATGAGTCTTCGAGTTTACAACACACTGTCGCAGAAGAAGGAACTTTTCGAGCCAGTGCGGCCGGGGAAGGTGGGGATATATGTTTGTGGGCCGACGGTGTACAAGCCGCCGCACATGGGACACATGGTGGGCCCGGTGATCTTCGACACGATCAAACGGTATCTTGTGTATAAGGGATACGAGGTTACGTTGATCGTCAATATTACCGATGTCGACGACAAGATCATCAAGGAAGCGGCCGACACCGGACAGACGCCGCAGCAGGTGGCCGAGCGCTGCACGGGACTGTACATGGATTGCCTGAAGAGCCTGGGGATCGACACCATCGATCGTTTTCCCAGGGCGTCCGAGCATATCGGCGAGATGGTGCAGATCATCGAGAAACTGATTCAGCGGGGTCACGCTTACGCGAGCGGCGGCGATGTCTGGTTTGACGTGACCTCGGACAAGGACTACGGCAAGTTGACGCACCGGACGACCGAGGAGCAGGAATCGGGCGGGCGGTCGCTTGAAGGCTCGGGCAAACGCCACCCGGCGGATTTCGCGCTGTGGAAATCGGCCAAGCCCGGCGAACCGACCTGGCCGAGCCCATGGGGGCTGGGGCGTCCGGGCTGGCACATCGAGTGCTCGGCCATGTCGATCAAGTATCTCGGCGAGACATTCGATATGCACGGCGGCGGCGACGACCTCAAGTTCCCCCATCACGAGAACGAACTGGCCCAGAGCGAATGCTGCACGGGCAAGACGTTTGCGAAATACTGGCTGCACAACGGGCTGACGCGGGTGAAGACCAAGGCGGCCAGTGGCGAATGGAAGATGGAGAAGCAGTCCAAGAGCATCGGCAATGTCGTCGATGCGAAAAAGTTCATCGATGAGCAGGGGGCCGACCTCATGCGCTACCTGCTGCTGTCGACGCACTATCGGCGGCCGATCGACTTCTCGGACGAGGTGATCGCATCAACAAAAAAAGGGCTGGCGGTGTTCCCTCGGCTCTTCGAGCGGGTTGACAACATCGCCGGGGAGAAATTGAGCGACGGCACCCGCGACATGGACCAGCTTGTGGCGGCGATCGCGGAGACCGAACTGGGTGCATTCGCCAAGGCCGTGATCGCGCACAAGGCGAAGTTTCTGGAGATGATGGACGACGACTTCAACACGGCCGGCGCGATCGCGGCCATGCATGATCTGGCGGGGGAGATTAACAGCTTTATCGAGGCGCGCCACGTTGAGCAGCACAAGGAGCCGGCGCTGGTGTCGGCGGCCACTGCGGCGGCGAGCACGCTTGGCAAACTGGGTGTGGTGCTGGGGCTGTTCCGCGCCGGAGTGGCCACGGCGAAGGCGGCCGCGAAGGACGATCTTTCCGAGAAGCTGATGCAACTGCTGATGAAGCTGCGCCAGCAGGCCCGCAAGGAGAAGAATTTTGCGATTGCCGATGGCATCCGCAACGGTCTGACGGAGATCGGCGTGACGCTGGAGGATCGGGCGGATGGAACGGTGTGGAGGAAGGCGTAGGGTGGGCACTGCCCACCATGTGGAGCGACGCGTGGCGAACACCTCGGGAATGGTGGGTAGTGCCCACCCTACAGATGCGAATCCTCGGTCTCGATCCTGGGTTGCGGCTTACCGGTTACGGGCTGGTGCAGGTGCGGACTGTGTCGGCGCAGCCGGAACTGGTCGATGCCGGCGTGATCCGACTGGACACGAAGGCGACGATTCCCGCGCGGCTGGAGGAACTGGAGCGGGAACTGGGGTTGCTCGTGGATGAGCTTAAGCCGGACACGGCGGCCGTGGAAACGCTCTACGCTCACTATGCCCACCCGCGGACGGCGATCCTGATGGGCCACGCGCGCGGGGTGCTGCTGCTGGTGGCGCAACGCAAAGGGCTTGCCATTCACGAATTCGCGGCCAACCGGATCAAGCAAGCCATCTCGGGCCACGGCCACGCCAGCAAGGTGCAGATGCAGCGGGCGGTGCAGTCGTTGTTCCGGCTGGCCAAGGCGCCGGAGCCGCCGGACGTGGCGGATGCGCTGGCGGTGGCGCTGTGCTGTGCGCAGCATACGCTGTCGATGAGGCGAATGCCGGGCGGTTCAAGCTGATAACAGGTCTCTTCGCGGAGCCAGCAGGCCGGTTCAAGTGGAGCCAGCGTCCTCGCTGGACCGGAATACCAGATGGTTCACGCTGCAGGCAGGCCAGCGAGGACGCTGGCCCTACTCAAGGCACGCTGTCCTCATCGCCCGTTCGATATTCCGCATTGATGGCCGCACCGACGGGCACGGCGTCTTCGCCGACCTGGGCCAGTTTCACCGGCGGACCCGGGAGGGACGCGGTCATAAGCTGAGCGTGCGTGTGTCGCTCGATTGCGGATCGCAGGGGCTCGCCGACGAGCGACAGGCCGCCGCCCATGACGACAACGGCGGGGTGGAAGAGATGGACGGCGTGCGAGAGGGCGAAGCCGATATCGGCGGCCACCCGCTCGACGAGGCGGATTGCCAGGTCGTCGCCGGCTTCGATGGCCGGCCGCAGGTGGATCGCCTGGCCGCCGGTCATGCCGGCACAGAGCGAGGCAAGGCGGCTTTGCGGGTTCTGTTGAATCTCCTTATCGATCAGCCGGTCGACGGCCCAGCCGGAACAGTTGTCTTCGACAAACGATCCGCCGGGGCGGAGGCGGAGGTGGCCGAATTCGACCTCGCCGGGTGGCGCGCCGTGGTAGATTCGGCCGGCGACGACCAGCCCACCCCCGACGCCACTGCCCATGTTGAAGTAGAGGACGGGATCGAGCCCGCGGCCGGCACCGACGGTCGCCTCGGCCAGGGCGGCGACGTTGGAGTCGTTTTCGACGAAGACCGGACAGTTGACGATCCCCGCAATCCAGTCGCGGATGGAGAATCCTTCCCAGCCGGCGATCTGGTGCGAGAGGAGGATCTGCCCGGTGTGCCAGTCCACCGGGCCGCCGAAACCGACGCCCACGGCGACGGGTTGGGACGCGTGGACAGTGTGACCGGAAATTCCGGCACGCTGTAAGTTGCTGATATCGTGATGGTTGTCATGCTGAGCGTACTGGCGAAGCATCTGGCTTTGGACTTCGTGGCCAGGTTCTTCGCGAGTACACTCAGTATGACAGCTTGTGGATTTTAAGTGGTTAGCGAGAAGACGCGCACGCCCTTCACGCAGCAGTTCGGCCAAGCCCTCGGCGATATGCGCGCGAATAAGCGGCGCGTCGGCGGTTCCCTTGAGCTTGCGGGTCCAGCGATCGACGATGGTGCGATTCTGGAGTGAGAAGATCTGCAGCTTCGAGCCGCCGATTTCGATGCCCCAGATTTGGCCAGTTGACGTGGGCATGGCCGATCAGTCCTCTGGGGGCGAGTCGGCGGGGGGATTGGCGCCGGGATTCGTGCCGGGCGGCGGCGGTTCGCCCGATCCGCGGCCACGGCCGCGTCCACGGCGGCGGCGGCCCATCATGCCCACGCCGGGCGGACGTGCCGGCTGGTCGCCGGGCTGTTGCTGTGGTGCGGGTGGCGGCGACTGCCTCGGCTGTTGCGGCGGCGGGCCCGGTTGCGCACCGGGCTGCGGCCGCGGCGGTTGCTGCTGGGGCGATGGACGCGGTGGCCGCGGTTCGCGCGGGCGATCTTCGCGCGGACGGTCCTCGCGCGGACGGTCCTCGCGTTGCCGGTCTTCGCGCGGTTCGCGGCGTTCGCGGTTCTCGCGCTGCGGCCGGGGCGGGTGGTTCTCCCTGGCCTCCCGGGGTTCGCGAGGCTCGCGTGGCTCCCGGCGCTCGGGCCGGTCGCGGTTCTCGAGGCGTCCGGACTCGATCGCGCCGTTTTCAACTCGCGGCGGCGCGGCCTCAAGAAGCGCCGACTGTGGGAGATCGCGTTCGAGCAGTTCGTCGTTGGCGACGGCGAGGACGCGGTCTTCGCCGATCAGCACCTTCACAAGCTGGGTGAGGATCGTGGTGTCGATGACCCGCCCGACGCCTTCCTTGGTGCGGACGATGGTTCCGCCTCGCGGGAGTTTCTTCTTCAATGCCTCGTAGTTCTCTTCCTCGTAGCGGAGGCAGCACTTGAGCCGGCCGCACCGGCCGGAGATCTTGCCGGGATCGAGCGTGGCCTTCTGCATCTTGGCCGCGCCCATGGAAACGGGCCGCAGCACCTTGAGGAACTGCCGGCAGCAGCAGTGCTCGCCGCAGGTTTCAAAGTCGGCGACGATGCGCGCCTCGTCGCGGGCACCGACCTGGTGCATCTGGATTCGCGCGTGGAAGCGCGAGGCGAGGTGTTTTACCAGGGCGCGGAAGTCGATGCGGTGTTCGGAGAGAAAGAAGAAGGTGATCATCTCGTCGCCGAGCACCGTCTCGACATCGACGAGTTTCATGGGCAGTTCCATCTCACGGACAAGCGCTTTGCAGGTGGAGACGTACTCCGGCTTGCGGGCGTCGTTGGCGGCCTGGCGCGTGATGTCATCGGGCGTGGCGACGCGCAGGACCTTGCCCTCGGTGGAGAACGGAAAGTCCTGGCCGCCCGAGTTGGCGATGTAGGCCATCATCTTCTCACGGGTGATCGACTTGGCGCAGCCGGTGGACGAGCAACTGGTGGTCAGGACATCGGCGAGTTCTGTGCCGCGACGGGTGCGGATGACGACTTTGCTGCCGCAGCCGGGACGAGCGTCGCCGTCGAAGGGGAACTCGCCGATGAGACGCAGGCGGCTGTAACGCACGACAAGCGACGTGGGCGACTTGGTGGCACTGAACGGCTCGAGGACAGGCAGGTCGATAAAACTCATAGATATCCGCTAAACAACGCGAAAGACTCTTTCCAGTCTGACGGCAAGAGCCTGCAAAATCAATACGATGTTGACGTTGGAGTCAATAAACCCCTCGGCCTGCACGATGGCGTCGATGCCGCCGCAGAATGCCTCCATGGCGGACTCGCCACTGACTGCAAGGCGGCGGCGGAAGTATTGCGACATCAACTTGAGGTAGAGGGCGAGGCCCTCGCGGGTCATCTGGTCTTCGCTGGCTTTGTCGTCGATCTCAAGCTGTTTGGCCGCGTAGGTTTTGGCCGCGTCGCGGAGCCAGTCAGACATGTCGCCGCACCCCTGGCCGGCGTTGAGGGCATCGAGACGCTGGCGCAGTTCGCGGGTGGCCGCCACCACGCCCTGGTCGATGAAGGAGATCGCGCGGCCGAGCGAGCCTTCGGAAAGCACGGCCGCCTCGAGCGCATCCTGTGCGGCGTAACCGCGCCGGGCCAGCTCCGACTTCACCTTGTCGGCGGGCAGCGACATGAATCGCACAAGCTGGCAGCGACTGCGGATGGTGGGCAGCAGAGCATCGGGGGAATTGGTGAGCAGGATGATGAGCGCCCGGCCGAAGGGCTCTTCGAGCGTCTTGAGCATCGAGTTTTGTGCTCCGGCGCTCATGAGGTCGGCCTCTTCGATGACGAAGACCTTGCCGCGGTTCATGGCCGGCTTGCGCGAGGCGGGCTCAAGAAGGTATGGCCGGATGACGTCGATCGACAGGTCGCGGGCTTTGACGTCGGACTTCTCGATGCGGATGAGCTGGCGGTAGATGTAGTGATAGTCGGGGTGGTTGCCGGAGGGATAGACGCGGCAGGAGTCGCACTTGCCGCAGGGCTGGTCATCGTGCGGTTTCTCGCAGAGGAACAGTCCGCCGAGGGTATTGGCCGTGAGTTTCTTGCCGACACCCGTCGGCCCGGCGAAGATCAGCCCGTGTGGCAGCCGATCCGCCCGCCAGGCGCCGACGATCTGCTCGATCGCGTGATCCTGGCCGAAGATGTCTTTGAAGCTGGTCATTAGGCGTCAGTCAGTAGTCAGCAGTCAGTAGTGGGTAATCGACATCGATTACCGATCACTGATGACCGCTCATTTCTTCGTGGCCGATCACTTCTACAATCGTCGTCCACACGTCCTCATGCACTTCCTCCGCCGTTCGCCCGGCCGGTATTACGCGGTAGCGGTCGGGGAACATCTGCACCTGGTCGAGATAATTGTGCCTGACCCTCTCGAAATACTCCAAGGAGCGCTGCTCGATCCGGTCCTTTTCGCGGCGAATGCGGGCATGCGAGTGCTCCACGGGCATGTCGAGAATCAGCGTCAGGTCGGGCCAGCGGCCGGCGATGGCGACGTCGCCGATCCTGGTGATCTCCGCAGCCGTCAGGCCGTCGCCACCGAGCTGGTAGGCCAGCGTCGAGGAGATGAAGCGGTCGCAGATGACGACCGTTCCCGCATCGATGGCGGGCTGGATGATCTGTTTCATCATCTGTGCCCGGGCGGCCATGTACAGGAGCATTTCGCAGCGCATGCCCATTTCCTGATGTTCCGGGTTGAGGAGGATGGCGCGAATCTGCTCGCCGATGCGGGTTGTTCCGGGATCGCGCACGACCAGGGGATGGAGACCCGCGGAGGTCAGCCGCTCGCCCAGCAACCGCGATTGCGTACTTTTGCCGCATCCTTCGGAGCCGTCGAGGACGATGAACCGGCCGGCCAGGCCGCGAGGGTACGGATTCGTGAGTGCTGCCGCGTTGGACATCGGCGGGAATGTTACCGGATGGGGTTGCATTCTCAAACGCGGCCTCTGTGACCGCGGGGCAAGCGGATTTGGCGCGACCGCCAACGGGACAGATGTTCTTGCCTGTCATTGGATGGCAGGCAGGACCCAGGCGGCGGATGAAAAGAAATGTTCCGGGGATTGGTGGTTGGGGTGTCCAAGGCATAAACAGGCGACGTGGAAGTATCGGTTCGTTCGGGAGTTGTCTGCGGAATTGGCGGATTGACGCGGGGCTTTTCCCGGGCGTTGGCATGCACGCGAACGGGCGGGAGAATGATGAATGCAAGATGACTGTCTGCTGAAGTATGCTTTGACCGCTTTTTGCTGACCTTGGTCCCAGGTTGCTGCCGGCTTCGACGAGGGAGCAGTTTGCGCGCCACTACGCTGATTCGCCCGTGGATTGCTCGTGTACGAGTGTCCAGACGGGGCTGGGCACGGTTGTCGCGAGGGCGCGGTATGCTCCCTCGGCCTGAGCCTGCGTTGCGAAGCGGAGTTGACGTTCCGCGCCGACTTGAATGTATACGCCTCCGACGGAGCGCATGGCGTCGAGAATGGTCCGGGCAGAAAGTTTATCGCTTTTACGCACCAAGGGGACGATTCGATACGGAAGGAAGCCAAGCGTGATGGCTTCCATGGGCGTGAGCCCAATACTGTCCGGAACAGGTTTCACATGAAACATTAACGTAGTCTTAACTTGCGCTTTCGGGTCGATCGTGGTATTTCTATCATCATGGTGGCTCCAGCCCGCGGACAACTTGGCCCCGA
>JBEKVL010000214.1:0-8821 GCA_049514055.1 Tepidisphaeraceae bacterium
ATGTGGAGCGGCCCAACAGCGAGCCCGGCCCGCAGACGGTCTGGATCGGCCTGCAGCGCATGTACGACCTGGCGTGGGCGTGGGATACCTTTGGTCCCGAAGGCACTGCCCTTGCCGGATGAGTTGTATGGAACAGCGAGGGCTCGCGCCCCTGGCTACTGACCTTCGCCGCTCCGCGGCGAGCGCATAGGAAGTCTGCTGCAATAGCCGCCCCGCACTCCGTCAATTGTGGCTCCTTCCATAAGTGAAAGTCGTTCTTACAATCTTTCCATGCCATCCATCGCACAACGCATCTTGAAACTCCGTGACGAGCTCAACCGGCACAACCACCTCTATTACGTCCAGGCCAAGCCGGAGATTTCCGACCAGGAATACGATGCGTTGATGAACGAACTGATCCTGTTGGAAGAAGCCCATCCTGATCTCAAAACGCCCGACTCGCCATCGGTTCGCGTCGGCGGACAACCGATCGACGGCTTCGCCACGGTCGAACACGCCGTGCCAATGATGTCCATTGACAACACCTACGACCAGCCGACCGTGCGCGAGTTCGACCAGCGCATTCGCAAGTCGCTTGACGGCGAGGAAGTCCAGTATGTGCTGGAGCCCAAGGTGGATGGCGTGGCCGCCTCGCTGCGCTATGAGAAGGGCGTGCTCGTCCAGGCCGCGACGCGCGGCGACGGCAAACGCGGCGACGATATCACTAACAACGCCCGCACCATCCACGCCATCCCGCTGCGCCTCAAGGGTCATGATGTCCCCGAAATCCTCGAAGTCCGCGGCGAGATCTTCATGCAGAATGCCCAGTTCCAGCGGATGAACGAGGAACTGGTGGCCGCCGGCGAAGAGGCGCTGAAGAACCCACGCAACGCGACCGCCGGCACCCTGAAGAATCTCGACCCCAAGATCGTCGCCCAGCGCAAACTCGATTTCATCACCCACGGCATCGGCCAGGTGTCCAAACTGCCCACGGATTCCTACTGGGAGTGGCTCGGCTTCATCAAACGCTGGGGCCTGCCCACCAATCCACACACGGCGCTGGCCAAGAATGTCGACAAAGTCCTGGCAACCATCGAGAATTTCTCGCACATTCGCGGCACGCTCTCCTATCAGACCGACGGCATGGTCGTGAAGGTCGATTCGTTGCCGCAGCGCGACCGCCTCGGCGCCACCAGCAAATCGCCCCGCTGGGTCATCGCCTATAAATACCCGGCGGAGCAGATGCAGACGACTTTGCTCGATGTCACCTGGCAGGTCGGCAAGGGCGGCAACCTCACGCCCGTGGCCGAACTCGACCCCGTCTTCATCGCCGGCACGACCGTAAAACGGGCCACGCTCCACAACATCGAGCAGATCCAGCGCCTCGGCATTCACGTCGGCGACACGATTGTTGTCGAGAAAGCCGGCGAGATCATCCCTTACGTCGTCCAGGTCGTCCTCGAAAAACGTCCCGCCAGCGCCCGCCCGGTCACACCGCCGAGTAGATGCCCCAGTTGTTCCGGCCCCGTCGAGAAAGAGGCCGATACACCCTACATCCGCTGCAACAACCCCGACTGCCCCGCGCAGTTCAAGGAACGTCTCCGCTGGTATTGCGGCCGAAACCAGATGGACATCGAAGAAGTCGGCGAGAAACTCATCGAACAATTCGTCGACGGCGGCCTCGTCCGCCATTTCTCCGACCTCTACCGCCTGACTCTCGACCAGATCGCCGGCCTGGACCGCATGGGCGAAAAGAGTGCCCAGAACGTCGTAACCGCCATCGTCAAGAGCAAAGCCCAGGGCCTCGACCGACTACTGGCCGGCCTGGGCATCCGCCACATCGGCAACCGCGTCGCCCACGTTCTGGCCACCAACTTCGGCTCGCTCGACGCCCTGGCGGCCGCGACCACCGACCGGCTCTCCAACGTCAACGAAATCGGCCCCGTCATCGCCCAAAGCGTCTTCGACTATTTTCACTCCCCCGCCGGCCAGCACGCCATCGCCTCCCTGCGCGAAGTCGGCGTCGACCCGAAAATGGCCAAGCCAGCATCCAACGCGGCCAGCCTCCCCTTTGCCGGCCAGACCATCGTCGTCACCGGCACGCTCACGCAGCTTGACCGCAGCGAGATCGAGCAACTCATCGTCAAACTCGGCGGCAAGGCATCGGGCTCCGTCAGCAAGAAGACAACCTTCGTCGTAGCCGGCGAGAGCGCCGGATCGAAACTGGCCAAGGCCAAGGAACTCGGCGTGCCGGTGATCACGGAAGCGGAGTTTCTGCTCCGGGTCAAGATGCCGGAGTAGCGGAGGATCACGGTCTGCTGGCTGGTTGCGTCACGGACTGCGGCAACACGGGCTTGATGGTAGAGCCGTGCGTTCGCAGATGCCTCCAATCCATGAAGGATTGGTACGCCGAGCTTGTGATCGACGTATACCACAGAACCACCCATAGGCCGATGGACAGGATGATGATGCACCGCCGTCGACGGGAGACACCGGTACCCATTCCAGACGCGAGCAAGGCGGTAAGAACGATGGTTGGGCTCAGGATTAGCGTGCAATACGGATAGATCAGACTGAACAACCAGATCGATTCCGATACCGGGGTCTTCTTGCCATGGCTGGTTACGACGAATCCCTGAATGGAGGGCAATGTTCCAAGTGAATCCCCTCCCACCTTCGTGGATATGACAGCGAAGGCGAACCAATTCACGAATACGATCCCGAGTGCAATCGCGAAGAGAGCGCTGAGCACGGGCGACCGTTGCCGCCATGCGCGAGCTGTGGTGAATAGTGTCGACGAGGATGGATGGGCGTTGGCCACTTGTGTGATGCAATCGACATCGTCGGTTATCTGATCGATGCCGGCACCCACATTAAACAAACCGCACTCGTCAAACGCAACGCACCAGTGACAAAAACCGCGCCGGATCCTCTCGAACCTGATCCAACAGTCTTCGGGCAATCGGGGCTGGAGACCGAGCCCCTCGTTCCCACGAGCGGACGAGAACTGCGGAGAGACCCAGCAACTGCGCAAAGATCGGCTGGCTCACATTCAGGCGGTGCCTCGTCATTCTGTCTATTGGCAACACCATCGCCACGAGATCGAACCACTCAGTGTGAGGCTCGGCGGTGGCGGCACTCGCGCGTACGCCAGAAAGTGCCGCCGGTGTCCTCACCGGCGGTGTTTGCCGTCGCGCGCGCGTCCCACACGACCCCGCCGGAAAGTGTACGCACGTAACCAACAGCCCTGCCCCGATCCTCCCGCCAGAATCCCGTCGCCGCCCCTTGACATTCCATCCTGGTTCGCTATATGTTTGATTCGCTCTTTAACAACCGAATACGTCCTTAACGATTCGCCCGGGATCATCGCTTGCGCATCCTTTCCCAGTTTCCCAACTCAATCCCGAAAGGCCGTCCGCAAAGGACCTGCTTGGGATCCAGATGGGACCGTTAGGGACACCAAAAGGACCCGCGCGGGACACTGTTTGGACCCGGTTTGGATCCGCCTGGGACACCCTTTTTCGGACCCACGCAGAATGTAAATGTCTATTCAGTACCAACTTACGATTTTCGGCCCCTCCAAAACAACATTTTTCGTTCCTCGCCTCGACCTCCTGCTGCCCAGAAATGGGCCGCTCCCAGCGCAAGTAGCTTGCCAACGCCATACCCCGCTTCGTGCCTTCGCGTCTTCGTGTTTAATCTTCTTCGTTTGTCGCCGCGCGACCCTTCCGCATGTTCATTCCCCAATAATCTTCACCAGCACCCGCTTCTTCCGCATCCCGTCGAACTCGCCATAGAAGATCTGTTCCCACGGGCCGAAGTCGAGTTCGCCCTTGGTGATCGCCACCACGACCTCCCGGCCCATGAGTGTCCGCTTGATGTGGGCGTCGGCGTTGTCTTCGCCGGTGTCGTTGTGGCGGTACTGGCCGTGCGGCTTCTCGGGGGCCAGTTTCTCCAGCCAGACTTCCCAGTCGCCCAGCAGGCCACGTTCATCGTCGTTGATGAACACGGAGGCGCTGATGTGCATTGCATTGACGAGGCAGAGGCCTTCACAGATGCCGCTGTCGGCCAGCGCCTTGTTGACCTCGCCGGTGATGTTCACGAACGCCCGCCGACTGGGCAGGTTGAACCAGAGTTCCTTGCGATAGCTTTTCATGTTGATCCTCGCGTGGGTCTGTAGGACACAATTTCCGCATTATACGCTTGTCGTAACAATCAGTACCGTCTGCAAGAGTTGTGTCGCCCGGGGGGCATGAATTCTCTGGTCCCATTTTCCCCACGACTTACGTCGTGGGCTACAATGTATCGCCCTTGGCGGGGCTGCCATCGATGGCGAGTTCCGAGTACCGCCTTTAGGCGGCCATCCAAACCGCCTGAAGGCGGTACTCCGAACAAGTTCTGTCCGCATCGCCAATCGCACATCGTGCGAGTACGATATGGATTGCTGTCGGTTCGTCAAAAAAAACCAAAGAGGAGAACGTATGTCCAATCCGCAGGTCGGAATTGAATCAACCCAGCAGGAAGACCGTCTGTTCGCTCCGCCTCCGGAGTTCAGCGCGAAAGCCTGGATCCAGTCCCGCGAGCAGTACGACACGATGTATCGCGAGTCGATCGACCGGCCGGAGGAATTCTGGGGGAAGATCGCTTCGGAACTGAAATGGTTCAAGACCTGGGATCGCGTGCTCGACTGGAAACTGCCCAACGCCAAATGGTTCGTCGGCGGCAAGACCAACCTGTCGTACAACTGTCTGGATGCGCAGATCGACGCCGGCCGCGGGGACAAGACCGCGATTCTCTGGGAAGGCGAGCCTATGGCTCACGGGACTCCGCCGGAGGTCCGTCACATCAGCTACAGCCAACTTCGCGAGGATGTCTGCCGGCTGGCCAATGCCCTGCGGAAACTGGGCGTGCAACGCGGCGACCGCGTGACGATCTACATGCCGATGGTGCCCGAGGCGGCCGTTGCCATGCTCGCGTGCGCGCGGCTCGGGGCGGCCCACTCGGTGATTTTCGGCGGCTTCTCGAGCCAGGCGATCGTCGACCGGGTCGAGGATGCCGAATCGTCCATCGTCATCACCGCCGACGGCGGCTTCCGGCGCGGCCAGATCGTTCCCCTGAAGAGCAATGTGGATGAGGCCCTGACGAAGACCGCCCGGGTGAAGACCGTCGTCGTGCTCAGACGCACCGGCCAGCCGATCAACATGGTGGCCGGGCGCGATATGTGGTGGCACGACATCGTGGCCGGGCAGCCGGCCGCGTGCGAACCGGAGCAGATGGGCGCGGAAGACCTGCTGTTTGTGCTCTACACCTCGGGTTCCACCGGCAAGCCCAAGGGGATCATCCATACCACCGGCGGGTACATGGTCGGAACGTACATCACCTCCCGCTATGTGTTCGATCTGCACGACTCGGACGTTTTCTGGTGTACCGCCGACGTCGGCTGGATCACCGGGCATTCCTACGTCGTCTACGGACCGCTCAGCAACGGGGCGACGACGGTCATGTACGAGGGCGCCCCGAACTTCCCCGAATTCTCACGCATCTGGTCGATCATCGAGCGGCACAAGATCACCACGTTCTACACGGCTCCGACCGCCATCCGCGCCTTCATGCGCGCCGGCCGTGAATTCGTCGACGAGCACGATCTCTCGTCGCTGCGGCTGCTGGGCTCGGTCGGCGAGCCGATCAATCCCGAGGCCTGGATCTGGTATCAGCAGGTGATTGGACACAGCCGATGTCCTATAGTGGACACATGGTGGCAAACCGAAACCGGCGCGATCATGATCACGCCGCTGCCCGGCGTGACGCCGACCAAGCCCGGCTCGGCCACGCTGCCGTTTTTCGGCATCGACCCGGCCATCGTGGATCGCGACGGCGTCGAGCAGCCGGCCAATGCCGGCGGCCTGCTGGTCGTCCGCAAACCCTGGCCGGCGATGCTGCGGGGCATCTTCCGCGATCAGGATCGCTATTTCCGGCAATATTGGACCGATGTGCGCGGCTTCTATTTCACCGGCGACGGCGCCCGCCGCGACCATGATGGCTATTTCTGGATCATGGGCCGCGTCGACGACGTGCTCAACGTGGCCGGTCATCGCCTGGGCACGGCCGAGATCGAGTCGGCGCTGGTCTCGCACGATGCCGTGGCCGAGGCGGCCGTCGTCGGCATGCCGCACGAGATGAAGGGCCAGGGCGTGGCCGCCTTCGTGACGCTGCGGAGCGGCTTCCGGCCGTCGGAAGCACTCAAGAAGGAGTTGCTCGAAGCGGTCGTCAAACAGATCGGCGCCATCGCCCGGCCGGACCAGATCCGTTTCACGGATGCGCTGCCCAAGACGCGCTCCGGCAAGATCATGCGGCGGCTGCTCAAGGAACTGGCCGCCGGCGGCGAGGTCCGTGGCGATACCACGACGCTGGAGGACATGAACGTGATCGCGCGCCTGAGCACGGCGGAGGAAGGGTGATTGATCTGCAAAGCAGCAGGGGCGTTTCCCCGGCGGGAAACGCCCCTCTGCTTTGTCCTTGCGTGGGTTGGTTCAGGCGCGGCCGAGGTACTCGCCCTTCTCGGTGTTGATGCGGATGACTTCGCCGATCTCGATGAACGGCGGAACGCGTGTCTTCAAGCCGGTTTCCATCTCGGCGTCCTTGAGCTGGTTGGTGGCCGTGGCGCCCTTGATGCCAGGCTGGGTTTCGACGACCTTGAGATCGACGGTCTTGGGCAACTCGTAGCTGACGAGCACGCCGTCGTGGAAGAGGGCGCTCATCTCGGTGTTGGGCTTGAGGTAGAGGGCGTCGTCGCCGAAGACCTCCTTGGCCAGGGCAAACTGATCGAACGTCTCCAGGTCCATGATGACCATGCCCGTGTTGTCGGTATAGAGGTATTCCACCTGGCGACGGTCGAGGTTGACCACGTCGATGTCGTCGGTGGCCCCGACGCGTTTGTCCATGATCGTGCCCTTGCTCACATCGCGCATCTTGAACTGCACCTTGGCCCGCAGGTTGCCTGGTGTGTTGTGGTCGGCTTCGGTCACCACGTAAAGCTTGCCGTCAATCACGACGGCCGTTCCTCGACGAATTTCACTCGCGCGCATATCGGATCCTCGGTGTTCAAGTACGTTCCAGAAAACCCGCAGGGAACCTTTGTTCCCGGCGGGAAGCCCCGCATCTTACTGGCAGGGCCGCGGCGCGTCAAAGCACCATGTTTCATTGTTGCGGCGCTCGTCGCGGCGTCGGAGTGGCTTCCAGTTCCAGCTCCTGGCCGTTGCGGATGACCTGGAGTTTCACCGGCACGCCCGGCGTGCCCGCGTTCAGGACGTCCGTGAGGTCGTAGAGGTTCTCAATCTTGCGTCCGCCGAAGCGGATCAGGACGTCGCCGGGGTGCAGCCCGGCCTTGTCGGCGGCCGAGCCGGGCGTGGTTCCCGTGATCTTCACGCCGCCGGCGCCGGTCTCCGCGCTGTAGTCGGGGATCACGCCCAGCGAAACACCCGCGCCGGGCCGCGTCGTGGCGGGCGTCGCGGGCTGCGTGGCCGGCGGTGGCGCGGTGTAGGCGAGGGCCTTCCGCGGCAGATAGGCGACTTCCACGGCCGCCTGAGCCGTCAGGTCCACAATGCGGGCCTCGCCGTTGTAGTTGATCTTGTCCGAGGTGTCGGTCGGCCGGTGATAGTCCTCGTGGAATCCGGTCCAGAGGAACAAACCCGGAATGCGCCGGGCGACGAACGAGGTGATGTCGCTGGGCGCCCGGCCGTCTTTCCAGGTGGTCTTGAGCGTGAAGCTCTTGCCGGCCGGCAGGTTGTCGATGAGGTGCTCGAACGCCGGTGCCGTGCCGGTCCCGCCGACCTGCAGCACGTTGTCTTTCAAGCGGCCGACCATGTCGAGGTTGATCATGGCCTTGATGTCCGCGATCGGCACCGTGGGGTGATCGACCCAGTAGAGCGAACCGAGCAGGCCCATTTCCTCGCCGCTGAAGGCCATGAATAGCACCGATCGCGGCAGGGGAGTGCCGCTGGAGAGAATACGGGCCAGCTCGAGCAGGGCGGCCGTGCCCGAGGCGTTGTCGTCGGCGCCGTGGTGAATCTCATGCGACCGCGGCGAACGCGACCCCGGCCCGCCGCGGCCGAGGTGGTCGTAGTGGGCGCCGATGACGATGATCTCCTCGCTGTGCGGCCCGTTGCCCGGCAGCCAGGCCATGACGTTGCGGAGCTTGTTGGTGATCCGCTCGAAAACGACGCTGCCCTTGACGACGACCGAACCCGAATCGGCCGACTGTGGCTTGAAACTGCCATCGATCTCGTTCTGGTATTCCCGCAGATTCTTCAGGCCGGCGGCCGCGAGCATTTCGTTGGCGACGGCTTGCGTCACCTGCACGACGGGGATGGACACCGCGTCCATCTGCCGCCGTCCCATGGGGCTGAGGGCATCGCCGCCGTGGTGGTTCGGCGGCTGCACCACTAGCAGCGCCACCGCGCCGCGGTCGGCGGCCGCGCGGGCCTTGCGATTGAGCGCGGCGAATTCCGAGAAGTCGATCCTGGCGATCCGGCTCTTTCCCTTGGCGTCGTGCGGCTCAAACCGCATCGCCAACACGACCTTTCCCTTCACGTCGACGCCGGCGTAGTCGTCATAGATCTGTCCGCCGTCCTTCTCTTTCGCCCCGGAGATGCCATAGCCCACAAACGCCAGCGATCCGGAGAACTCCTTCTCGGCCGACATCGCCACGGGCATCAGGTGCGTGTTCAGCGAATAGCTCTTGCCCGCGGCCGACAGCGCGGTTTGCGCGGACGGGCCGGTGATGACCGTGTAATCGAACGGCTGGAAGTAGGATTCCTGTCCCGGCGGCGGACGCAGGCCGAGG
>JBEKVL010000215.1:0-8817 GCA_049514055.1 Tepidisphaeraceae bacterium
GGCCCCGACGGCGCGGGGCAGGAACTGCTCGTTCCCCCAGCCATTTCCACTGCGACTCCCCTGGTTGCTCTCGTGCATCGCCGCCTGGCCGTGCTCGACCCGAACGCCCGCGCCGACCAGCCTTTCTCTGACCCGTCCGCCCGCCGCATCGTCTTCAACGGCGAGATCTACAACTTCCGCGACCTCCGCGCGCAGATCGCCGGCGTCAACTGGCGCACCACCGGCGATACCGAGGTGCTGCTGGCCGCCTGCGCCGCCTGGGGCGACGCGGCCATTGCGGAACTCAACGGCATGTTCGCCTTTGCCGTCTGGAATCCCGCGGTGCAATCGCTCCTGCTGGCGCGCGATCGCATGGGCCAGAAACCGCTCTACTACGCCCATCGTCCGGGCGGCTTCCTGGCATTTGCCTCCGAGGCCGGAGCGCTGCTGGAAATCCCCTGGCTTGATCGCGCAATCGATGACAACGCCCTGCGGCAATACCTCGCCTGGGGCTTCGTGCCAGAGGGCACCATCTATCGCTCCATCCGCAAGTTGCCGCCGGGGTGCTTTCTCACATGCAGCGGCGGCGAGGTCCGCATCCAGCGGTACTTCCAACCCAACGCCCCCCCGATTACTGTTCGCGATGAACCTGACGCCATCGCCCGAACCCGCGATCTCGTTCTTCGCGCCGTCCAGCGCCAACTCGTCTCTGACGTTCCGCTCGGTTGCTTCCTTTCGGGCGGCGTCGACTCCTCCATCGTCGCCGCCGCCATGCGCCACGCGCTTGGTCACGATGGACAGGTGCTGACCTTCACGATCGGCTTCGATGACCCGGCGTACGACGAATCTCTCCATGCCGCCGAAGTTGCCGCGTATCTGCACACAGAACACGGACGATTCATCGTCCACCCCAACGCCGCCGAGGACCTGCCCCGGCTGGCCGCCGCTTTCGCCGAGCCGTTTGGCGATTCTTCCGCGCTGCCGACCCACTACCTGTCCACGGTCACCCGCCAGCGCGTGAAAGTCGCGCTCTCGGGCGACGGCGGTGACGAACTCTTCGGCGGCTACGACCGCTATCGAGCAATACGCTTCAGCCAGTGGTTTTCGCCGATCGCGCCGCTCACACGCGCCGTGGCCGCACTGTTGCCCGGATGGCATCCCAAATCCCCCGGCGTTGGCGCCCGCCGACTGGCCGCGTCGCTCCACCTTCCGCCCGGGCATCGCTACGCTTCATACCTGCGGATCTTCGACGATGTGATGCTCGGTCAACTCTTCCCTTCACATGGCGACGATGTCGTGGCCATCCGATTTGCCGAACTCCACGCTGCCGGCCGCAATGTCGTCGAGTCCGCGCTGGCCGTCGATCGCGAGGTCTATCTTCCCGAAGACCTGCTCGCCAAAGTCGACCGTTGCTCGATGCTCCACGCCCTTGAAGTCCGCAGCCCGTTCATGGATCACGAACTCGTGCATTTCGCCGCCTCGCTCCCGGCCACACTCCTGCTCCGTGGCGGTGGTAAGCGGCTGCTGCGTCTGGCCTTCGCCCCCGATCTGCCCGCGTCCGTCTTCCGCCGCCGCAAGATGGGGTTCGCGGTTCCCATCGGCGAGTGGTTCCGGCACGATCTCCGTTCCATGCTCCACGACCTGCTCCTGGGAAGATCCGGATTCTGCGCCTCGCGACTGCACCGGCCCACCATCTCCCGCCTCCTCGAAGAGCACGACACACGCCGCACCGATCACACCCAGCGTCTTTACGCGCTGCTGATGCTTGAACTCTGGTCCAGGTCGAACAAACCGTGATATCCGAAGGCGGGGAGCGGAATCCGTGGTCAGGCCCGACACCGACCGATCACCGATCACGGTCTGTCCGCGGTCTTTGTGTCCCGCACCGATTCCGGTATGCTCTTCCGTTCTATTGCCCGCCCAAACCGCGGACACCGAGGATTCCGACAATGACTGTGAAAAACACGAAGACGTCGCGACAGACCCGGCATTCAGGCGTATCGGTCATCGCCGAGGCCCTTGAGGATCGCCGCATGCTTGCCAGCGCGGTGGGTTGGGGCGTGGGTTGGGGCTATCCAAACGTCTTCTCGAGCGCCAACTTTTCCGTCACCGACAGCAACGGCAACACCTACACCGCCGGTATCTTCCGGGGCCGGGTGAATGTCGCCACCAAGGGGCAGCCTCCCACGTATATCAACAGCAACAATGCGGAGGACGACATCTTCATCGCCAAGTATCGTGCCGATGGCGCGCTGCTCTGGGCCCACCGCTTCGGCGGCCCCCACTATGACACGGTCACCGGACTCGTGCTCGGCCCCGGTGGCTCCATCTACATGAGCGGCACCTATCAGAACACCATCACCTTCGCCATTGGAAAGCCGGTAAAGCCACTCGTCAGCAGCGGCCAGACAGACGGCTACATTGTCCGCATGAACACCGCCACGGGCGTCCCACTGTGGTCGGGCTCCATCGGCGGGGAGTATGACGATTCGGTCACTGGCGTTGCTGTTGACAGCGCCGGCCGGCTTTACATTGCCGGCTGGGTGCGTATTGCGGGCAACATCGCGCCGACCGGCAAGGCCGTGAACATCACCACGCGCGGCGTTGACGACACTTTCATCGAGCGGCTCGACCCGGCCAACGGACATCTGCTGTGGAACAAAATCTTCGGCGAGGGCAATACGATCGAGACGGTCATTAAAATGGCCGCTGACCCCTCCGGCGGAATCATCACCTCCGGCCTGTTCAATGAGACCGTACAGTTTGACCGGTCCTCGCAGAACTTCACGCGTACTTCCACCGGCAGCACCGACGTCTATATCGCCGATCTGACGCCCGACGGGAAGTTCCGCTATGTCCGGCAGTACGGCGGCAAGCACGACGACCAACTCTCGGACATGATCGTCGCCCCCAACGGCGACATCTATTTTACCGGCGTAATCGACAAGAGTACCAACGTCAGCGCCAACCCGGCCAAGCCCGTGTACCTCTATGCGGGCTATGACACCAGCATCTACATCACCCGCATGAAGAAGGACGGCACCATCATCTGGGCCGACGAAATCGGCGGCGACGGAACACCGTCGGCCAGCGCGCTGGCCCTGGACGGTTCGGGCAACCTCTATGTCGCCGGCGCCTACACAGGCAACACCAACTTCGATCCCGGTCCCGGAACCAAGTACTACGACGTGAACAAGGACAAGGCCGGCGTGGTGCCCGGCCAGTACGACTCAACCGACGCCTATCTGCTCAAGCTCAGTTCGGCCGGCAAGTTCGTCGCCGTCGACCGGCTCGGTGGCCCCGATGGCTCCGTGGTGATCAACGACGTCGGCATTGATGCGGCGGGCAACGCCTACCTTGTCGGCCAGTTCGTCCGCATCATCGACATCGACCCCGGCCCCGGCAGGTATAAGCTCGTTGCGGCTGATCGCCAGGACACGTCCAACGTGCTGGTCATGAAACTGCTCACGGGCGCGTGATCTGCCTCTCGGCCGCCCGCAGCACCGGCTCGATCTCCAGCCACTCCAGGCAACTGCGGTGCGAGCAGGTGCGTGAGTAGCACGGCGCGCACGGGATTGTCACCCGCACCACGCTGTCGTTCCGCCCGAACGGCCCGGTGCGCACCGGGTTCGTCGGGCCGAAAACGCACACCAGCGGCCGCCCCAGCGCCGCCGCGATGTGCATCGGACCCGAATCGTTGGCGATCACGAGCGACGCCCGTTCCAGCAGTGCCACCAATTGCCTCAGTCTGGTCTTCCCGGTCACATCAAAGTGCGGCTGGATTCGCGGCGCAAGCCCGGCCGCGTCCGCCGCCCCGGCCACGACGCTCTTGAGCCCGAATCGTTTCTCGATCGCCCCGACCATCGCCGCAAACCGCTCCGCCGGCCAGCGTTTGGTGGCCCAGTTTGTCGCCGGCAGAAGCACAGCGAACTTCTCCCGCGGCGGAATCAGCGCGTCAACCTGCGCCCGGTCTTCATCCGTCACATGAAACCGGAATTCCACCGGCTCGCGCCCGCATCCCACGGCCTCGGCCACCTTCAGATACCGCTCGACCGCGTGCTGCTCCATGGTCTCGATCGGTATCCGCCAGTTGTAGAACAGCCATGCACCCTCGCGAGCGTTGGCAAAGCCGACCCGATCGGCCGCCCCCGTCCGCCAAGTCATCCACCCGCTGCGCAATAATCCCTGCAGGTCGATCACCAGGTTGAACCTGCGGTGACGCAGTCCGCGGTTCAGATTCCACAGCTCTTGCAGCGCCCTCGGGCTTCTCCACGCCGTCCCCAGGCGTTTGCGGTCGAAGAGGATGATCTCGTCAAGTTGCGGATGTCCCTCGAGCAACCCCGCACATGCCGCCGCCAGCATCCAGGAAATCCTCGCCCTTGGGAACCGCCGCCGCAGCAGGTTCAACACCGGCAGGGCATGCACCACGTCCCCCAGCGAACTGGGCTTGATGAGCAGGATGCGCTCGGGATCCCTTGTGAGTGCGTCAGTCATGCCTTCACCCCCGCCAGTCGCGCCGCCTCCGCCCGCGAAGCAAACGGCCGATATCCCCGCACCAGCGCCAGCGCATTCTCCACCGTCAGCCCCGTCCCCGTATCCTCGCGCAACGACCGCAGCAGCCGGTTGAGCCCGCCGATGCTCACCCGCATCCGCCGCATGCTGTCCGCATCGATCAGCACCGGTGTCGGCCCGAACTGCGGATCGGCCATCACGATCCAGTTGTACGCCTTGGCGTCGTACAGGAACAGCCCGCTCCGCTCGATCTCCCGCAACAGCCTCCCGCACCGGCCCAGCAACACACGATATGCCCGCGGATCGGCCGCCGCGTCCACTTTCGCCAGCACCGGCCCCTCCACCCTCTCCATCACCAGCAGCGAATCCGTCACATATCCATGCACCCGCTTTTCCATCAGCAGCATCGGCCACGCCGTCGGTATCCCCCGCACGGCAAGTCCCCACGCCTTCTCCCACGCCTGCCGTGCCCGCGACCCGCAGAACACCTGCGTCAAGCTGCGCCTCAAACTGTTCCGCCCCGGCCGCTTCACAACCACCGCCACGTTTTGCCCACCCAGCGTCACGGTCCCCTCCCGCACGTCGCCCGACCGGCCATGCTTCAGTACCTTGAGTTCACCCGCGTCGATCTGCCGCTGCAATTCCGGCCACGCCGCCGCCCAGTCCACGTCCCCAATCCGCATCCGCGACACCGCCGACCACCGCTGCGGCAACGCCGTCCACTTGAAGAACACCCCCGACCACTGCCCCTGTGGCCGCGATCGTTGATCGCGGGGCGTGCCTCCAGGTGCCGGCTCTCCTTCGTCGCCGCGTCGCTGCGTCGCTACGTCGCTTCGGTTGCCGCCATGCCGCACCGGTCGATCCGCTCCGCCCGCCCACTCCATCCGCCCAAAACAGTCCGGATCCGCAAACACCCGTTTCATCTCCGACCGCCACGCCGACGGCCCGCGCCGGTTGATCCCGGGCATCACCCCGCCCGGCCCCAGTGCGTTCCAGACCCGCTGCACCTCGGCGAGCGTCGCATGTCGCGCCGCCGACAATGCCAGCAGCAGCAGATCGTCCAGCAGCAGCCCCGACCGATGCACGGCCTCCGCATTCCCCAGATACACCCGTCCATCCTTCAGCAGGAAGCTCCCCAGTCGCAGATCGCCGTGCCCCAGCCGCGCCTTGGCCATTGTCTGCAATATGTCAATGATCTGCTTCACGATGCTCAATCGATCCGGAATCGCCCGCCCCTCGAGTTCGAGCCCGCTCAGGTGGGCGTCCAGTTGCACCGACGGTTCGATCGCGTGGACCAGAACCGCATCGCCGCGTTGTCCTGCAAGCTGGTATCCCATCAGCACCGCCGCCGCCCGCACGGCCGGCACGTGGGCCTTTTGCAGCCATTGCAGACGCACGAACTCGCGCATGGCCGGGCTGCCAAACAGTCGTCTGCGCAACCGGCCTCCCGACACCTCGGCCGGGTGGAATCTGAGCCAATACGCCTTGCCCTCAAATTCAAATTGCCATACCTGCCTGTCCGGCCGGTTTTCAACCTGTCGTCCCACGGCCGGAAGATCGCGGAGAATGTCCTCGAGATTCTGCTGCACCACTCGATTTATAGCTCATACGCGGAAGACTTGAAACACGGAGATGCTTCCGGATCGCATATGCCTCGATTGCACCGTGTCTGCCTTCCACACTCCCGCCCGCCCCGTGTATACACGATCACAGGAGCATTGCATGAAGAACAAACTCACCCGTCGCCGTTTCGTTCAGGCCGCCAGCACAATCTCAGCATTCACCTTCGTTCCGGGCCACGTCCTCGGCGCCGACGGCGCCACTCCGGCCAGCGAACGCATCAGTATTGCCGGCATCGGCGTCGGCGGCCAGGGCGCCGGCGACATCAGCGCCGTCGCCGGCGGCAACAGCATCGTCGCCATCTGCGATGTCGACGAGAAGCGCTCGGCCGACACCGTCAAGAAATTCCCCGACGCCAAGCGCTACAAGGATTTCCGCAAGATGTTCGACGCGATGGAGAAGAACATCGACGCCGTCGTCGTCGCCACCCCGGATCATTTCCACGCCGTCGCGGCCATGGCGGCCATCCAGCGCGGCAAGCACGTCTATTGCGAGAAACCGCTCGCCCATAACATCTTTGAGGTGCGCGAGCTGATGAAGGCCGCCAAGGCGAAGAACGTCATCACCCAGCTTGGCAACCAGGGTCACTCCACCGAGACCATCCGCATGTTCTTCGAGTGGATACAGGACGGCGCCATCGGTAACGTGACCGAGATCCACGCCGGCTGCGCGGCCGTCAATTCCGGCATCGACCGCCTGCCAATGCTCAAGAACAAGTACGATGTCCCCGCCACGCTCGACTGGGACCAGTGGCTCGGCCCGGCCCTGGACCGGCCGTATTGTCCCGCCTATCTCCCCGGCGCGTGGCGCGGCTGGGTGCCCTTCGGCAACGGCACCATCGGCGACTGGGTCTGCCATGTGGTCGATCCCGTGTTCTGGGCACTTGACCTGGGTGCCCCCGCGACCATCCAGGCCCAGGTGAAGAACTACGACTTCAAGACCCAGGGTGATGCCTATCCCAAGGGCGACATCATCAACTTCGAGTTCGCCGCCAAAGGTAAACGCGGCCCCGTCAAGCTGACCTGGTACAGCGGCGTCGAGAAGATCCCCCGCCCGCCCGAGCTTGAGGCCGGCCGCAAGGATATCGACACCGGTGCCGTCGTCCGCGGCGACAAGGGCGTCATCACCTACGGCTCCCACGGCGCCGGCGGCGTCCGCATCATCCCCGAGGCGAAGATGAAGGAATACAAGACTCCCGTGCCGACAGTCCCGCGCGCCAAGGAACATCACCAGGACTGGCTCAATGCCATCCGCACCAGCAAGAAGGCCGGCTCTGACTTCTCCTACGGCGGCCCGCTGACGGAACTCGCCCTGCTCGGCATCATCGCTGTCAAACTGGCCGGCCAGAAGCTCGAGTGGGACGGCCCGGTCGGACAGTTCACCAATAACCCCGAAGCCAACCAGTTCCTGAATCCCGCCTATCGCACGGGTTGGAAACTGTAAGTCGCCAATTCCGTCGCCTTTCGGATCTGAACCGCCATCCGTTGCGGAACTCAGGACGCGCGCCATGCAACTGGCGGAGCTCGCGAGCGCGGGGATGGTGGCCAGCTTCGCGAATCAGCGGGTGGACTCGATGGGGCGCCCGCTTCGGGATCGCGGCCAGGCAAGGAAGCAGGCCTCAAGCCGCGAGAACAGCCGCCGCGCCTGCTCGCGGATCGACCACCATGTCGAAACTACAAAAGGTGAATCCGCCAGAGTCTCGGGCGATACCATCTCGTTGAGTTCACGGGCATGGCCGGCCGCTGCCATGCCGATGGCGGTTGGCATCCGATCGCTGCTGCCCGGGTTGCCGAGGTTTGCCGGCCCACGTACCGCCCCAATGTCGCCACCGATGGGTGAGGGCCGGCCCAGCGGGCACGGATACCCGGAGTATGCGCCGGCCAGAGGCAGATGTCGGGGCAGGCCCGGGGAAGCCCGGGAGTGTGTGCCGGTTTGCATGGTTACTCCGGTTCTCCTCGCTTTAAGTCTAGGATGCCCGGCCGAGTCAGGCGTGAATGTTGCGTTAGGATTTGGTTAACGCGCGGCCCGTAATATCGCCGCCCGCACAGGAAGCGTTGCCGGGTTTGGGTGTTCCATTTCGTCCGGGGCGGCGCCTTTTCCGGAATCGCGAGGGCAACCCTGTTTCGCCGTCTCCCTGCAAAATCCCGTAATTTGCTTGCTTGTGACGCGCCCGATGTCTATCTTGAAGGCTCCGGGTGGGTTGCCGGAATCGGCTGGATCCGCCGGACGAACCAGTGATCGAGATTGTCGGATGACTAGATGAAGGGTAACCCGGGCAACCGGGGGACCTGTTAAAGAGTTAGCCGACGTGTCCGGATGCCGCAGGGCGTTTGGGCACGTCGGCTTTTTTGTTGAGGCACATTGGCCGTGTGGCCGCAATTATTCAAACCCCGGTGCATGATTTGCAGGAGGCAAACCCGTCCGGGAGATGGTGGAGGATGCACTGACGAAAATCCGCAAACGTGCGGAGACAGAGGCCTCATCATGAAGATCCTGCTGCTTTACCCGGAGTTCCCCGATACGTTCTGGAGCTATAAGCACGCCCTCAAGTTCATCGGGCGCAAGGCGGCCCAGCCGCCGCTGGGCCTGCTCACCGTGGCGGCGCTGCTGCCGGCATCATGGGAGAAGCGGTTGGTCGATCTGAATGCCGCGCGGTTGAAACCGGCCGACCTGGCCTGGGCGGATTATGCCTTCATCGGCGGGATG
>JBEKVL010000216.1:0-8804 GCA_049514055.1 Tepidisphaeraceae bacterium
TACGAGGTGCAGGAACTTCGCGATCTGGTCGAGGCCACGCTTCCCGGCATTCTGACCGCGCCGCCAGCGAAATCCCGCCGGCCGCGCCGCAGAAGCGGGTAGATGTGTAGATACCAGTGGCGTAAGCCATGGGCTAATTTGTATCGCCCTTCCGAGGCTGAATACCACGGGCGTGTACATGGGATCAAGCGGCAACCCTTCCGCTCCCGCGGAGTATCTACATTCAGCGGTTTCACCCATCTTGGAGATAGCTCATGCGCAAACTCATCCCCACCCTTCTACTTGCCGGTTTCGCCATCGTCCTCCGGGCCGGGGCGGCCACACCCGTGCCCGAGAAGATCCCCTGCGCCGTCCCCGACCGGCAGGATTTCCAGCAACCCGACCTGGCCCATTTCACCGGCTGGATGGGCAGCCGCATCGACGCCAACGAACAGGGACGGCTGGTGAAGATCGACACCAATCGCCTGCTCGAGGGATACCGCAAACGTCCCGGCCGCCAGTCGTGGGATGGCGAGCACGTCGGCAAATGGCTGCACGCGGCCACGCTGGCGTGGGTCTACACCGGCGATCCCGCCCTGCGCAAGAAGCTCGACGAGACCGCCGCCGAGTTGTGCAAGTGCCAACTCGCCGACGGCTATCTCGGCACTTATCTCGACAAGGACCGCTGGACCGAGTGGGATGTCTGGGCGCATAAATACAACCTGATCGGACTGATAACCTACATGCGCTATACCGGCAACATGGCGCCGCTCCCGGTCTGCCGGAAGATAGGCGACCTGCTCTGCGACACCTTCGGCGACGAGCCGGGCAAGCGCGACATCATCAAGGCCGGCCACCACGTCGGCCTGGCTCCGACGAGCGTCCTCGAGCCGATGGTCCTGCTCTACCGCCTGACCGGCGAGGCCCGCTATCTCGATTTCTGCAAGTACATCCTGGGCGCCTGGGAACACCCCAACGGCCCGAAGATCGTCTCCACGCTGCTGACACTCAAACGCGTGGACAAGGTCGGCAACGGCAAGGCATATGAAATGCTTTCCTGTCTCAACGGCGCGCTCGAGTATTACCGCACCGTCGGTGGCGACCGGCGGATTCTCGACGCCTGCCTCAACGCCTGGCAGGATATTGTTGACAAGCGGCTCTATCTCACCGGGGCGTCCAGCTACGGCGAGTGTTTCCACGACGACTTCGACCTGCCCAACGTCGCCAACGTTGGCGAAACCTGCGTCACGGTCACCTGGCTCCAGTTCAACGCCCACCTGCTGCGACTCACCGGCGAGGCCCGCTTCGCCGAGCAGCTCGAGCGCGTGGTGCTCAACCAGCTTTTCGGGGCGCAGCGCGCCGACGGCGCGGCCTGGGGCTACTACGTGCAGATGGAGGGCAAGAAACCGTACAGTTCCACGCTCGACGGCCACTGCTGTCTCTCCAGCGGCCCGCGCGGCGTCGCGCTCATCCCCACTTTCGCCCTCAGCACCGACGCCGACGGCGTCGTGGTCAACCTCTACGATACCGGCAAAGCCTCGCTGACCCTCCGCGACCAGACGGCCGTGAAACTGACGACCACCACACTCTACCCGGCCGACGAGCACATCCGCATCACCGTCGAACCGGCCGCCAGGAAGACCTTCACGGTAAAGGTCCGCGTCCCCTTATGGTGCGGCAAGCCGTCGATCCAGGCCGCCGGCAAAGCCGTGGACGTCGTGCCCGGCGCCGATGGCTACGTCGCCATCGCCCGCGAGTGGACCCCCGGCGACACCATCGAACTCGCCTTCAAACTCGAGCCGCGCCTGGTCGTCGGCGACCACAAGAACGCCGGCAACGTCGCCCTTCTCTACGGTCCCCTCGTGCTGGCGGCCGACGAGACGCTGCTCGGCGCGGGCAACCTCAAGATCAACGGCGTGACCGTGCCCGGTTCCGAGTTGTCCGTGATGGGCATCGCGCCGGAACCCGCGCCGGAGAAGATCAAAACCTGGCCGGGCGCTCAGGTATTCAAGCTCCACGCCGTCGCCCGACGCACCGGCGAGCCGATGGAGATTCGCCTGGTTCCATTCGCCGATGCCGGCGGCACCGGCGCGCCCTACCGGGTCTGGCTCCCGATCCGCAAGCCCGCAACGAGCGGCAGCCTGCTGCTCGACGGCAAGGAAAGCCGTTCGCGCCCGGGCAATCTCAACGGCTCGATCATCGACGAGGACAACCAGTCGATCGTGGTCACGTTCGACAACAAACCGGCCGCCGAGGACTGGTATGCGGTCGCGCTGGCCGAGCCGGTGACCATCGGCCGGGTCGTCTTCGTCCACGGCAAGTGCTTCCACGACGGCGGCTGGTTCGATGCCAGCGCCGGCAAACCGCGCGTGCAGGTGCAGAGCGTCAGGGGTGGCGACTGGGAAACGGTCGCCGAACTCAAGGACTATCCCGCCACCACCGCGACCAATCCCGCCGGCCTGAAAGACGGCGATTCGTTCACCTGCCAGTTCCCCAAACCCGCCAGGGCCCTGGCCATTCGCGTGATCGGCAAACCCGCCTGTGGCGACAATCCGCAACAGGGGTTCTCGTCGTGCGCCGAGCTCCAGGCATTCGAGCCGGCCAGGTGATCGAGCGATCGGAACCGGGAACGCGCCGAGTCGCGCCGGCTCCATCCCGCGCGCCACTTTATAACTGCCTGAGGCCGGTTGGAGTGCTAAGATTCAATCGATCCCGGTTGGGGCCGTTCCCCCGCTCGTCGCGGGCGAGGCCGGCCGGAAACGCGGGGCGGAATGCCCCCGGCTGTCACCGGCACAGGAGACTGTGCGGGAACGCGACCAACGCACCGCTTTGCCCAGGAGGCATCATGATGCAACCGAACATCGTCGGCACCAACATCCCCCTGTCTGATTCCATCCGGAATCATATTGAGGACCGCCTCTCCCCGGTAATCGAGCGATTCAAATCGAGGATCACCTCGGTTTCGGTGCGATTCGGTGACTGTAATGGACACAAAGGCGGGGTGGACAAACAGTGCCGGATGGAGGCGGTTGTCGGACATGCCGGATCCATCGTGGCCGAAGAAACCCACGCGGACCTGTATGCCGCCATCGACGTGGCGGCCGAGCGGTTGATGCGGGCAATATCACACAAAGTGGAACGCCGACAGGAGGCGCGACGGTCGTAAGTGCGTCAATGCACAAGAGAGGAATGATCGTGATGCGTCAGGCTGCCCTGTGTTCAGGGCACGATGTCCTGAAGCAGTTCCTGGCCTGCCGGCGTGTCCGCGTCGATGTCGTGCAGCAGTTCCATCTCCATCGCCACGGGCGAGTAGTCCGGCATGAGCAGTTCGTCGACGCCCGCATACTGGGCGGCCATTTTCCGAACGACGTTCATGTCCAGATAGCGTCCGGGACAGAGCGTGTGGCCCACCTTGCAGTCGCGGTGGCCGATTACTTTGCTCGTGGGGATATGATAGGTCCGCTGGAGATATCCGGTGAGATAGGCCAGCGACTTGAGTTGGGCGGCACTGGGTCTGGTGGTCTGGAAGTCACCGACGAGGCAGATGCCGATGCCGTCCTCGTTGAACTCCTTCACTCCAGCGTGGGCGCCGACCATCTGTTTGGTCCACCGCGGGCCGACCTCGATTTCGCCATCGCGGGTGTAGGTGCCGTTGCCGATGACAAAATCGTAGCCAAGGCATTCCCAGCCACGGGCGCGGTGGCCGTTGTCAAAGGAGACGGCCCCGCCGACCTTGGTGTCGGAATGATGCACGACCACGTACTTCCAGGCATGTGGACGGGCCTGCGGAATCCACGACCGGGGCACGTCCCCGGACGCCACGCGGCGGTCGTCATAGCTTGACTTGGGATAGGTCGGATAGGCCCGCAGAGCCGGCGATGGCGTACGCCCGGGATAGACCGTGCTTTGCGGGTTACCCGGCAGGGGCTTGGCATACTGGGCCTGGCCCGGCGGGGCGAGATTGGGGCGCGGGGTGTCATCGTCCACCTGCTCGTCCTGGCAACCAGCGAGCCCGCCCACGACCAACAACAGCAGCAGCCCCAGTCTCTTGAGCATGTGGAACCTTTTCAGGAGAAAACCGTAAGGTCTTATCGGACAGACCGGCCCCGCCAGCCCAACTTTTGTGGCGGCATTCTTCGGCGCTGGCACTTGCTTTGTGCTGTGCAATCGAAGATGTTGCTGCACAATGCGTTACGCCGCAGCCATGTTGGTCATGGCCTAACTTCTGGTTATCGCCGCCTGGCTCTGGGGCGGCTGGCGGTGGGTGCTGCTCTGGCCGGCCGAATCGTGCCTGGTGATGGCGGCCGGATATCTCGGCTTGGGAGCCCGGGTGGTAGGGAAGGACTCGGCCGGGCATTTTGCACCGTGGAGTTTCCTGTTCTGTGGACCGTACCTGCTCTATTACAACGCCATTGCGCGTCTTGGTTGTGGTCTTCGCGGCGACCGGGCATACGACCTGATCGCACCGGGGTTGTGGCTCGGGCGGCATCCATCCATCGGCCGGCTTCCGCCGGGCGTTAGATGGCTCGTGGATGTCGTGACGGAAATGCCACGTCTGCGAGGGTTTGTGGATGATGACCACTATCTCGGCTTTCCGATGCTTGATGGGGACGTCGCGCCGATTGATGAGTTCCGCACGTTTGTGCTGCGCGTGGCCGCCCTGGAAGGAGACGTCCTGATCCACTGTGCAGCCGGGCGCGGCCGTTCGGCGACGCTGATGGCCGGCGTGTTGCTGGCGCGACGACTGGCTGATTCGCCGGAGCAGGCCGTGAAGATGATCCGCTCCGTTCGTCCTGGAATCAAGGTGAATGGAAAACAGATGCGCGTGCTGACGGCGGCGCGGTTGAACGGGGCGGGTTGAGGTCCGGGGGCGCGATCAGAAATCCGGGCAAGTCGTAAACTGTTTGCACTGCAACAGTTGTCATGCTGAGCGTACCCGCGAAGCATCTGGCTTTGGACTGCGCGGCCGGATCCTTCGCGAGTACGCTCAGGATGACGGTTTGTGGTCAAGACGAGTATCCCGGGAACATGGTCGCGCCCGGGACCGGGCATAAACAACTGTCTGGTTTCCCGCCTCGGGTGCCACGGCTTGTCTACTGCAAGCCGTATTTTGCAGTCACGCAGACACGGCTTGCAGTAGACAAGCCGTGGCACCCAGAATCTGGACGGGCGTTCCTACCCGGATCATGGGATAACTCAGCGTGTCGAATCCATCTCCGCCGCGTGCTATGCTACCGCCATGACACAGACTGCCCCACCATTGCCAGTGCAGACCTTGTCTTACGCCGTGTCGATCGAAAGCCCCTGGCCGGCCGTGGTTCGTCTCGTCGCGCTCTTTGGCCTGCCCTTGGGATGTGTGCGGCTCGCCGAGTTGGGGCAACTGGCCTGGCAGCTATTCGGCAACCCCTCGTCGGCACAGTTTCTGGGCTTCACGGTTGTCGGCATAGGTTTCCCCTCCGGTATCGGGGGCCTCCTCTGCATCATCGGATCGGTGGGACTCTTGCGCCGGCACAAATCGGCGGGCCTGGTCATCGCCGCCTGCTGGGTGCTGATTGGCACCAGTGCGCTCGGCCTGATCGTCCACGGCTTCCTGTTCTCCTACGGCTCCTTCCGACAATCTACCGGGCAGCCAGCGTTGATGTGGGGAATACAGTTACTTGGTACCACCACTTTGACTGTTATGTCGGCCTTGCTTCCCTTGATGATCTTGATGTTGTTGCGGAAGGCCATGCGCGATCCACAGTACCGGGCAACGCTGGAGCAGTAATCAGCCGACAACCTTCAAACTTCTGCCTTTGCGAGCGGCCGGCTTGGCGAGGAGGTCGTAGCCCTCAGCGCCGGTTACCCGCACATCGAGCAATTGACCCGCGTGAAGTTTCGCCGCGTGAACCAGCACATGCGAGTCGATCTCGGGGGCCTGGGACTGCGAACGGGCCACCCAGTCGTCTTCATCATCCCGGCCGGCCGGTTTGTCGACGAGCACTTCGATGGTCTTGCCCTGCATGGTGCGAGCCCTCGTGAATGCGACCTTCTGCTGGGCCTTCATCAGCGCATCGACGCGGGCCTGCTTCACCTCTTCCGGCACCTGGTCCTCCATGCGGCCCATCGGCGTACCCGGCTCGCGCGAGTAGGCGAACACGCCCATCATCTCGAAGCCGAACTCCTCGACAAACTCGAGCAGTTCCTTGTGCATTGCTGGTGTTTCGCCCGGGGCGCCGGAGATGAACGTGGTGCGGATGGCGATGCCGGGAACCCACTTTCGCAGCTTTTCGAGCAGTGTTTCGGTCTGTTTCCGCGTCACGCGGCGTTTCATCCTCGCGAGCATGTCGTCATTGATGTGCTGCAAGGGGATGTCGATGTACTTGAGCACCCGGCCGCAGTCGGCCACGGCGCGGATCATGTCGTCGGTGAAGCAGGATGGGTAGGCGTACATGAGGCGGATCCAGCGCACGTCGGCCGCCAGCTTGCGGTCGAGCGTTGCCAGCAGCCCGGCCAGCCCGGGCCCGTAGCCGATATCCGTGCCGTAGCTCGTCGTGTCCTGGCCGATCAGGTTCAACTCGACCGCGCCGTCGGCGGCCAATTCCTTGCCCTCGGCCAGAATCTGCTCCGCGGGCTTGGACCGCATCGGCCCGCGAATCGACGGGATCGTGCAGAACGCGCACCCTTGGTTGCACCCCTCGCTCATGCGAAGATAGGCATAGTGGCGTGGCGTGAGGCGCAGGCGAGCGCGATCGTCCTCGAAAACGGGAAGACCGCGAGGGTTCAGGGTTCGAGGCTGCCGGTTCAGCGGGTCCTTTACAGAACCCACAACCACGAACCCAGAACCCACAGCCAATTCCTGCGACAGATCGTGGTACTTCCCCAGGTAATGCCCATGTTTGGCCCGCGGGTTCGCCACGCCGCGAACGGCCTCGACGATATGCTCGCGATCGAACACGCCGACAAGGCGGTCGATCTCCGGCACCTCCGACAGCAGCCGGGTCTTGTGCCGCTGCACCAGGCACCCGGCCACCACCACGCGTTTGCATCGGCCGGTTTCCTTCATCCCGACGGCCTGGCGGATTTCACGGAGCGATTCTTCCTTGGAGGCTTCGAGGAACCCGCAGGTGTTGATGACGATGGCGTCGGCCTGATCGTGGTGCGGCGTGATGGCCAGCCCATCCTGTGCCAGCAGGCCGAGCATACGCTCGGAGTCCACGAGGTTCTTGGGACAGCCAAGGGAAACGAAGGCAACGGTCTTGATGGCAGGCTTACGCGGCATGGTCCTTTCGATTGAACAGACCGGTAAGTATAGCATGGCCTCACCTGCCGGTTCATCTCCCGGCGTCGATTTAACACGATGCCCCCGGGGAGGTAACCATAAAGTGAACGGATAATCGGCCGCTGCGCCGATCGTTCATCGCGTTGCGCCGGCCACACCCGAAGGGAGTCTCGCATGGGAACAAGCAAGGACACTGGTGCCATTACCCGCCGCGACCTGTGCAGGCGATCGATCGCGGCCGCCGGCGCGGTGGCGCTGCCGTGGGTCATCCCCTCCAGCGCCCTGGGCAAGGACGGCGCCGTTGCGCCATCGGATCGGATCGTGCTCGGCGCCATCGGCATCGGCCCGCGCGGCCGGCAGGATCTCGACTGCATGATGGGCGAGGACGACGTTCGCTTCGTCGCCATCTGTGACGTGCAGCGCGGCCGCCGCGAGGCGGTCAAAGCCATGGCCGACGCGAAGTACGGCAACCAGGACTGCGTGATGTACCGCGATATGTTCGAGCTGCTGGTCCGGCCGGACATCGACGCCGTGCTGATCGCCACCGGCGACCACTGGCACGCGACGGCATCGAGCCTGGCGATCCGTGCCGGCAAGGACGTCTACAGTGAGAAGCCGTGCGGCATCACCATTGGCCAGTGCCAGACGCTCGACGACATCGTCCGCCGCTACGCCCGAGTTTTCCAGGCCGGCACGCAACGGCGCAGCATCGCGAACTTCCAGTTTGCCGTGCATCTGGCCCACAGCGGCAAACTCGGCAAACTGCACACGCTGCACGCATCCGTCTACTATCCGCGCGTTCGTTACGACTGGCTCCCGGCCGAGCCCGAACCGAGCAAGGAGGAGTGCGACTGGGACCGCTGGCTGGGCCCATCCCCCTGGCGGCCGTTCAACCGCCAGTATGTCTCCGGCGGATGGCGCGGCCACTACGACTTCGATTCCGGCGCCACTTTGCTGGACTGGGCCGCCCACACCGTGGATCTCTGCCAGTGGGCCAACCAGGCCGATAACACGACGCCGCTGGAATACGAGCCGTCCAAGACCAACATCACGGCCCGTTATGCCAACGGCGTCAAGCTCATCCTGGATTTCCTGGAAACCCCCTTCGGGAACATCGACCCGCACTATCGCACCTCCGGCGGTACCTGCCCGGTGCGCTTCGAGGGCGACGAAGGCTGGGTCGAGACGGGCGACAGCGGCCAGGTGACGACCCACCCGGAGTCCCTGAAGTCCGAGATGAGCCGGTTCGGCAAGGGCGGCGGGCTGATTCCCGCGCCGCATACGCACAACTTCTTCGAGTGCGTGCGATCACGGGCGCTGACGGCCGCCAACAGCGGCGTCATGCGTCACTCGCACATCGCCTGCCACGCGGCCGCGCTGTCTTGGGAACTCGGCCGTAAACTGGCGTTCGATCCTGTGAAAGAAGAATTCGTCGGCGACGCCGAAGCCAATCGTCTCCGCACCCGCGCCATGCGCGAGCCGTGGTACATGTGAGCGGACGGGAGCGCGGGCGTCCTCACCTGCACGCAAAGGCGGCCGAGGACGGCCGCGCTCCCGGCACTAC
>JBEKVL010000217.1:0-8789 GCA_049514055.1 Tepidisphaeraceae bacterium
ATCTTGCCGCGCGCGGCATCCACGCTAAACTACCGGCCAGTTCAGTCAATCTCGTTCTTAAGTCCGCAAATCGAAACGAAAGGCAAAGAGTCATGCGTATTGCAGTCATGGGCGGCGACGGAACCGGGCCGGAAGTCGTGGCCGAGGGCCTCAAGGTCCTCAAGGCCGTCTCCGAGAAGGTCGGTTTCACGTACTCCCTCAAGAATTTCGAAATCAACGGCGACCGCTACCTGGCCGCAGGCGGCGATCCCGCCCGCCAGACCATCCCCGTCATCCACGACGCCGAAGTCGCCGAACTCCGCACCTTCGACGCCATCTACCTCGGCGCCGTCGGGCATCCGAAGATCGCCCCGGGCATTCTCGAAAAAGGCGTGCTGCTTCGCCTGCGGTTTGATCTGGACCAGTACATCAACCTGCGGCCGGTGCGGCTCTATCCCAACGTCCCCACCCCACTGAAGGACAAGGGCCCGCAGGACATCGACTTCGTCGTCGTCCGCGAAAACACCGAAGGCCTCTATACCGGCATGGGCGGCATCCAGTACAAGGGCACCCCGGCCGAGGTCTCCACGCAGATCAACTGCACCACGCGCTTCGGCGCCGAGCGGGCCATCCGCTATGCGTTCGAGCTGACCCGCCGCCGCAACAGCAAGAAGAAACAGCTCACCCTGGTTCACAAGACCAACGTGCTGACCTTCGCCGGCGACACCTGGTTCCGGGCGTTCAATGAGATCGGCGAGAAGGATTACCCGGACATCAAGCGCGACTACAACCACGTCGACGCCTGCTGCATGTGGTTCATCAAGAACCCCGAGTTCTACGACGTCATCGTCACCGACAACATCTTCGGCGACATCATCACCGACCTGGCGGCCATGATCCAGGGCGGCCTGGGCGTGGCGGCCGGCGGCAACATCAACCCCAGGGGCGTCAGTATGTTCGAGCCCATGGGCGGTTCGGCCCCCAAGTACACCGGCCAGAACGTCATCAACCCCATCGCCGCCATCAACGCCGTCGGCATGATGCTCCGCGAGACGGGATTGTCCAAGGGCGACAAGAAGCTGGTGGACGCCGGCGAGCGGATCGAGAATGCGATCATGGCCGTGACGCCGAAGATGCAGACCCAGAACGCCGGCAAGATGGGCCACTCGACCACGCAGGTGGGAGATTTGGTTGTTGCGGCGGTAAAGGCCGGGTAGTTGATAGTTAATAGTTGATAGTGAATACACTGCCAACTGTCGACTACCTTCTATCAACTATAAACCATCAACTATCAACTACGGAGAACTCCATGACCGATCCACGAATGCTCAAGCTGGCCGATCTGCTGGTGAATTACTCCTGCGCTCTGAAGAAGGGCGAGAACAGCCTCATCGAGGCCATCGACGTCCCGCACGACTTCACCAAGGCGCTGGTCGGAGCGGTGAACGAGGCCGGCGGCCGGGCGTTCGTGTGGCTCAAGAGCAATGAGATCAACCGCGCCCTGATGCAGGCCGGCAGCGAGGAAAGCTGGAAGTTGACGGCCGACATCGAGCGCAAGCTGATGGAGAAAGTGCAGTGCTACCTGGGCGTTCGCGGCAACTCGAACATCTCGGAACTGTCCGATGTCCCCGGTGACAAGCAGAAGCTTTATGAGAAGAACGTCTGGAAGCGCGTCCACCAGGAGATCCGCGTGAAGAAGACGCGCTGGTGCGTGCTGCGCTGGCCCAATCCGTCAATGGCCCAGATGGCCGAGATGAGCACGGAGGCGTTCGAGGATTTCTACTTCAATGTCTGCACGCTCGACTACGCCAAGATGAGCAAGGCCATGCAGCCCCTGCGCAAGGTCATGATGGCGACCGACAGGGTACACCTCAAAGGCCCCGGCGACACCGACCTGAGTTTCTCCATCAAGAATATCCCGGCCATTTGCTGCGACGGCAAGCTCAACATCCCCGATGGCGAAGTCTTCACCGCCCCCGTCCGTGACAGCGTCAACGGCGTGATCCACTACAACGCCCCCAGCCTCTATCGCGGGGTCACGCACACCGATGTCCGCCTGACGTTCAAGGACGGCAAGATCGTCGAAGCCACCAGCAACAACACCAAGAAGCTGAACGAAGTCTTCGACACCGACCCCGGTGCCCGCTACGTCGGCGAGTTCGCAGTGGGTTTCAACCCCTGGTGTACCAAGCCGATGAAGGACATCCTTTTCGACGAGAAGATCGCCGGCTCCATCCACTTCACCCCCGGCCAGTGCTACGACGAAGCCTCCAACGGCAACCAGTCGGCCATCCACTGGGATCTGGTCCTCATCCAAACCCCCGAATACGGCGGCGGCGAAATGTGGTTCGACGGCAAGCTCGTTCGCAAGAACGGGAAGTTCCTCATTAAGGAATTGGCCGGGCTGAATCCGGAGAAGTTGAAGTGAACGTGGCGTAGTATAATGCAGCGCAGGCAAGGAAAAGGCAGGTGACCGTATGACGATGCAACCGTTGAAACTGGCCGGACGCGAGTACGTGCTGGTTGGTCGCAAGGACTTCGCAAGATTGCGGGATGAATCGGAGAAGTATCGCCTGCTCAAGAACGAGGATGCCGCCCTGGCGGAACTCGGGAAAAAGCGTCTTGCCGCGCACCGTCGTGCAGGCAGCAAAGGCGTCGGCTTGGAGCAAGTCAAACGGGAGTTGGGGCTTTGAGCGAACGCTACGAGATTGTCTTCACCAACGATGCCCGGAAGGACTTGGATCGCCTGCCGGCGCATGTGCAGCGGCGGATCTTGCACTGGGCCGACCTGCTGGCCGAGAATCCCCGCCGAACCGGCACGCGGCAACTCGAAGGCCACCCCGGACTTCGACGCGTGCATGCGAGCAAAGACTACGTGATTCTGTACACGATCGAAGATGCACGCCTGACAATTCTGATTGTGAGCGCGTGTCACCGTCGGGATGTGTATCGGGGGCTTTGAGGTGAGGTGCGATTCGAGCCATCGGCACGAACGTCTCACCCAATGCGTCCCGAAACGGGCTGGCGTGGGACCAAGCTGCACGTTCAGTATTCTTCGCCGTCATCGCCGACCACACGGGCCTTGGAGTGGAGGGCGATGGCCTTCATCTTCTGAATGATCTCGTCATCGGGATTCTTGACGATAATTCGTCCTGTCCTGTAGTCGAACCAGGCTTTGTTCCCTACGCGTTGGTGGCCCGAATAGGCGACCCAGACCGCTAATCCATCGTTCTCGTACGTCAAGACAGGTCTTTGACTCTTGCGATTGCGACAGACTCGAGAGCCATTTCCGGGTCACTGGCCACGTAGGCTTTCCATTGGTTCAACGTAATCGGCTTCTTCTTGGAGTCAATCCAGTTCGCCGCGCGGGTAATGTGCAAATCGTAGCCCATCGCAACTCCTTCCATATCGTCGTACTCTGGATTCGACGCGGGGAATGCCTTCAGTCACGCCTGCGGATCCAAGATCGCCAGCGTTTGTTCGATGACGGCATCTATGGTGGCCCGCGGGCACGAACCTACCTTTGTTGCCGAGCGTTCGCGGTAATCCACCTGCCTGACCGCATCGGACAGGATCACGCTGTCCACTTCGCCGGTGTCGCTCTTGGGCGGCAGGATTCCTTTGGGCAACGGCACCTCGAAAGGCCCGCCCCGGATTCGGTTGGTGATCGGCACCAGCAGGCACATCTCGCTCTTGCGGTTGTACAGGTCGGGACTCAGCACCAGCGCGTAATGCGGCCCGGACATCTCGTGGCCGGCCGAGGGGGAGAAATTCAGGTGTACGATGTCGCCGCGCTCCGGCACGTAAGTCCGATACGCCATGACGCCCTCCTTCACCAAACTTCATTGCCCACGGGTTTGCCGAGATCCCACTCACCATGCCGATGCTCGGGCTTGTACTTCGCCATCAGTCCGGCCAGCGTGACTTTCGGTCGCCTAGGCGCCGGCTCGATCCGCAGGACGACTTCCCGCACGCCCGTTCCCTTATTTCCCTTGGTCCGCCGGGTCTTTACTCGCCCAAACTCGACGCGAGTCCCCGAACTGACCTTCAGGTCGTCGGCCAGATCCTTGGGAATGCGCAACGCCAGGCTGTTGCCCCATCGTTTGATTGTCACGGCCATCGGGCGGCTCCTTTCACGTATCATCTAATGATACTATCTGTCCGGCCGGGATTCAACCTTTCTTCCCCGCCGAGTTGCGGTATCATGTGCCTCGCTTTCACGGAGGAAGGCTTATGACATCATGTATCTCACTGCGCCGTTTCGGGACTTGGGTCGTTCTGGCGTCGCTCTTCGCGGCCATCGGGTGCAGCAACAAGAAGCCGCCGAATTTCGGCGGCGAACTGCCGCCCGGACAGGTGGCCCTCCGCAAGATCGACCCCAAGGACTATCCCGATTTCTCCAAGGCCACCTGGAACCTGAACCTCCTCGGCCGGGCCGTCGATAACAGCATCGACTACCTGCGCCATCCCTCGGCCAAACGCAGCTTCCCCTACCTGGACATCTCGCACGACCGCGCCATGGCGACCTGCGTGGCGTTCAAGGAACTGGTGGCGCAAGCGTACGGCCGGGCCGACGCCGGGCCGTTCATCGACCAGGAAATCCGTGCCAGGTTCGAGGTGTACAAGTCCTACGGCGCCCCCGAGGCCGACGGCAAGGCCTACACCGACATCGTGCTCTTCACCGGCTATTTCGCGCCGATCTACGACGCCAGCCTGACGAAGCAGGGGCCGTATCAATGGCCCCTCTACAAGCGACCGCAGGGGCTTGTCACCGATGCCACCGGCGAGACGTCGCAACCCTGGCGGACGCGGCAGGAGATTGAGTCGGGCGCGATGGCGGGACAGGAACTTGTCTGGCTCAAGACGCGGTGGGAGGCGTACGTGATTACCGTGCAGGGATCCGCCAGGCTGAAACTGACGGACGGGCGCATGTACGAGATCGGCTACGCCGGCCACAACGGGTACGAATATCTACATCCCTCGCCCGCCGAGGCACTGGTGGCCGACGGCTACATCCCCAAAAGCGAATTGAGCGGCAAGCGGATGGGCCAGGTTTTCGCCGAGCATCCCGAGTTGATGGACAAATATCTGTGGATGAACAAGCGGACAGTCTTCTTCACCGAGCGTCCGGGCGGCCCCTTCGGCGCGCTCAACGTGCCGGTGACAACGTCGGCGACCATCGCCACCGACAAGACCCTGGACAAGCTCGTCAACATGACCATCTATCCGCGGGCCATGCCGGCCTTCCTGAATGTGCCCATGCCCGTGGCCGGAAATCCCGAGCAGAAGTGGCGATTCATGGGCTTCATGATGGACCAGGACACCGGCGGGGCGATCCGGGCGGCCGGCCGCTGCGACATCTACATGGGGATTGGCCCGGACGCCGAGCGCGTCGCGGGGTATCAGCTCAACGAAGGCGAACTGTACTACATCGCGGTGAAACCGGAGCTGGTGCCACAGTACCTGGCGATGCAGAAGGCCGGATCGGCAACTCCGCCGGCGATGGCGAAATGAACCTGTGGCCGCGATCGGTGATCGCGGCGGTGTCCGACCGGCCGGGTGCGCAGATATTTCCGGGAACGTCAGCTTGGCCACAAACCGTCATCCTGAGCGTACCCGCGAAGGATCTGGCTATGAAGTCCAAGGCCAGATGCTTCGCGAGTACGCTCGGCATGACAACGATTGTAGTGAGAACGGTTTGGGACGTGCCCGGATTTCCAGGCACTCCCCACGCGTCGATATCAGTCCCGGCATGTTCCCGCGATCGACGATCGCGGCTACAGTATTCGGTATGAAGTTGACAGTCGTTCCCGAAGTTCAGCCATGGTACCAGGACGGCCTGCGGTTCACATGCACGCAGTGCGGCAATTGCTGCACTGGCGGGCCGGGGTACATCTGGATCACGGACGAGGAGATCCAACGACTGGCCGCGCACTTGAAGCTGACCGCCGAGGAGACCGTTCGCAAATACTGCCGCAATGTCTCGGGCCGGTTCTCGCTGAAAGAGAAGCTGCGGGACGGACTGCACGATTGCATTTTCCTGCAAGAGGCCGAGGTGACATCGGCGAACGGGAAAGGCCGGGAGAAGCGGCTGGTTTGCTCGGTGTACCCGGTTCGGCCATTGCAATGCCGGACGTGGCCCTTCTGGGATGGCAACCTCGTCTCGCCGGAAAGCTGGGAGCGTGCCGGCGGGCGATGCCCCGGGCTTGGCAAAGGCAGGTTGTACAATCGCGAGCAGGTCGACGCGCTTCGGGATGCGGCCGATTGGCCGTAAGGAGTCTGATGGCTCGCCGGGTCTTCATCACGGCCGCGGAAGTTTCGGGGGACAGCCATGCCGCGCACCTGATTGACGGCCTGAGAAAACTCGACCCGAGTCTTCTGTTCGAGGGCCACGGCGGGCCCGAGATGGAGTCCGCGGGCACGATCATTCACCACGAGACCACGCGCCGCGCGGCCATGGGCGCGTTTGCCGCCTCGCGCGTGGGGGAGATGTGGTGGCTGCTCCAGTGGACCAAGCGCTACTTCGACCGCAGCAAGCCGGATCTTCAAATATGCGTCGATTCGCCGGCCATGAACTTCCACTTTGCCCGGGCCGCCCACCAGCGGGGCATTCCCGTGCTCTACTTCATCGCCCCGCAGCTCTGGGCGTGGCGGGAAAGCCGAGTCGTAAAGCTGCGCCGGTGGGTCGACCGTGTGGCATGCATTCTCCCGTTTGAAGAGGAGTACTTCCGTCATCATGGTGTCGATGCCACGTTCGTCGGCCATCCGCTCTTCGACGAACTGCCCCCCGACCGCGGCCCCGCGCCCGGGCCGCGTTTTCCGGATCGTCCGCCCGTGATAGGGCTGCTCGCCGGTTCGCGCCGGTCGGAGGCGAACGCGAATTTCCCGCACCTGCTCGACGTCGCAAACTACATTCGTCAGGATTTCCCAGGCGCGAAATTCCTCGTGCCCACCACTCATGCCACACAGCCCATCGCTTCGCGCCTGGCCGCCGGGCTCGATGATGTGCAATGCACGGAGCATCAATTCGACCTGATGGTGCCGCGCTGCGACTTGTGCCTGACCGTCTCGGGCACGGCCACGCTGCACGTCGCCGGGCACGGCGTGCCGATGATCGTCGTCTACCGGGGCAACCCGTTTCTCTGGCACACGATCGGCCGGTTTCTCATCAAGACGCGCACCTTCTCGCTGGTGAACCTGCTCAGCGAAGGCCGGGAGCACATCGTGCCGGAGTTCGTGCCCTGGTACGGCTCGAACCGGCCGGTTGCGGAATATGCGCTGGACATGCTCAGGCACCCGGAGAGACTGAAGGAACAGGCCGACCGGCTCAATGCCCTGGTCCGCTCGCTGGACCGTCCCGGTGCATCGATGAATGCGGCCCGGATCGCGCTGGATCTGATGAACAAGGGCGTGGGGACTGTGACCGCGGATTCTGGCGATCGGAATCTGTAGCCGCGATGGGTCATCGCGGCCGGGAACCGCAATCAGCGATCGCGGCTACAGACGATCGACGGCTTGCCCAAAAGGAATGTCCACACCCGGCGTCAGTGGTCCTTCTCAATCGCCGGCTGTTGGGGTACAACAAAGTCATGACCAGACTTGAGAGACTGCTGACCACGGCCAAACGCCGCGGGGTCGATGCCGTAGCCCTCGTGCCCGGGACAAACCTGCGATACGTGACCGGTATCTACTATCACCCGGGCGAACGGCTGAGCATGGCGGTGTTCGACACGAACGGCCGCTGCGGCTTCGTCATGCCCGCCATGGACGCCGCCCGGACCGCCCGCGAATGCGCCATTCCCTTCACCCTCTATCCGTGGGATGACTCGCAGCCGCCTCAGGAGTCGATGAGCCGGATGATCGGCGACCTCGGCCTGCGCGGGCGCGTCGTGGCCGTCGAACATGAGGCGATGCGTGTGTTCGAATTGATGTCGCTGCAACTGGCCGGCGTGGGCGATACGCCGGACGCGGCGCCGATACTCACGGAACTGCGGATCGTGAAGGACGCCGCGGAACTGGCGATCATGCAGCAGGCCGCCCGCATGATCGACGACTCGCTCGATCGCCTGCTGCCCGGGATCAAGCCGGGCATGACCGAGCGGCAGGTGGCGTCGGTCTGGCTGACCGAGATCCTGGATCTTGGCGCTGAGGGTCCTGCGTTCGAGTTCATCATCGCCTCCGGCCCAAACGCGTCGTCGCCGCACCATGGCACCGGTGAACGTGTGCTGCAGAACGGGGACATGGTGATTCTCGACGGCGGCGCCCGGCATCGCGGCTACAACTCGGACATCACCCGCACGGTGTCGCTGGGCGAGCCATCGGCCGAAAACCGCCGCATTTACGACATCGTCCTGGCGGCCAACACCGCCGGCCGCGAGGCGGCCCGGCCGGGCATGACCGGCCGGCAACTGGACGCGGCGGCGCGCAAGGTCATCGAGGACGCCGGTTTTGGCGAGAACTTCATGCACCGCACCGGCCACGGCCTGGGCATGGACATTCACGAACCGCCCTACGTGGCGGCGACGTACAACGAGCCGTTCCCGGTGGGTTGCGTGTTCACCATCGAACCAGGCGTCTATCTGCCCGGCCGCACGGGCGTACGCATTGAGGATGACGTCGTGATGACCGACAAGGGCGGGGTGTCGTTGACGAAGTATCGGCGCGAGCTGATTGTCTTGTGAGAGAAATGTCAGATTTCTTGATCTCGTCGTCTCCGATGCGGTGAATTCCGCGTCGGCTTGGAATTGGAGTTGGCACTTTCTCTCTCGGCAACCGGGCATTGGCGGGGCCGAGTATCAATCAACAGGCAT
>JBEKVL010000218.1:0-8784 GCA_049514055.1 Tepidisphaeraceae bacterium
GGCTTCTCGACCATTGGAGGCGATGTACTGGCCGCCATTGCTGACATCGTTGCATTTGCGGGTGCAGGGGAGGCCGCGGGCAACGCCGGGCCGGCCGCCAGGCTCGTGGCGGCACCGAGGTTTGCCAAGACTATTGCCAAATCGCCGGCGTAACCATTGGAAAAACAAGAGATCAGAGTATTAGTTCATGTCTACGACAACACGGAACCCGTAGAGGGAACCGCTGCCACTGCTGCCGATGCGGAAGGCGGAACGGCAGAACCGCGCATCGTGGCCCCAACAGCCGCCGCGCAGAACATGGTTCGTACCGGAGGCGGGACCCCGAGGGTCGATCTTCTCCGCATTCGCGTATGAATTCGCATAATAGTCCGAACACCACGCACCCACATTCCCGTGCATGTCATGCAGCCCGAAAGCATTGGGCTTCTTCTGCCCGACCGGATGGGTCGTCTTGTCGCTGTTGCCCACGTACCAGGCATAATCGCCAAGGCGGCTGTCGTCGTCACCGAAACTGAATCGCGTATTACTGCCCGCACGGCAGGCGTACTCCCATTCCGCCTCCGTCGGCAACCGGACCACCTTGCCGGTTCTCCCGGACAACTTCCTGCAGAACTCCGCCGCATGGTCCCAAGACACCTGTTCCACGGGGTGCTGCGGTCCCTTGAAGCAGCTGGGATTCTGGCCCATGACGGCCTCATACTGCTCCTGGGTCACATGATGAATCCCCATATAGAAAGCCCTGGCGAGCGTGACTTCCCGCTGCGGACCTTCCTCGCGCATGCGGTCTTTTTCATCTATCGGGCTGCCCATGATGAACTTCCCCACCGGGATCAGGATAAGCTTCATCCTCACGTTGTTGCCCAAGTCCAACATCAAGGTCTGGGAGGGCCGGGTTGTGACCTTGACATCGGATTGCGTGGCTGGGGGAGCAGATTCGGCCGCCCTTGTCCAACCCGTGATTGCGAACACAACGATCAGCGCCGCGGCCCAACTGATCTTGTTCATATGAAGCCTCCAAGGAGGTCCGAAACCGGTGCGGATGCTACGGAGTTCTCCAGTCCGGCACAAGCGAAACGCCGGCTGACGTCCCTGCACTCCGCCACGCAGCGGTTGACACTTCGCTAGTCGATGGTACAAGGATTCGACAGAGGAACGCAAAAGACGACAGGAGGACTCATGGAGACGAGGTTTCATGGCGTCATCCGGCTGGCGGCGTACTTGGCACTGGTCGTGAGCGGCGCCCCGGCATTCGCTCAGGGCACGCGCGTACTCGCGACACCGGTTGGTGCCCCGGCGGAGCAGCGTGTCGCCTTGGATCTGGGCCAGGGACTCAAGATGGAGTTCGTCCTCATCCCGGCCGGCAAGTTCATGATGGGATCAAGTGACAAGATGTGGGCCAGAGTATACCCCCTGCACCAAGTCACCATCAGCAAGCCGTTCTACATGGGGGTGACGGCGGTGACTCAGGAGCAGTACGAGACCGTGATGGGCACGAACCCCAGCCACTTCAAAGGGGCCAAGAACCCCGTGGAACAGGTGTCCCTGGATGATGCCGTCAAGTTCTGCGAGAAACTCTCGAAGAATACCGGGAGGAAGGTGAGGCTGCCGACGGAGGCGCAATGGGAATATGCCTGCCGCGCCGGCACGACAACGCCGTTCAACACCGGAGAGACGCTCAGTACGGATCAGGCAAATTATTCCGGCGAGGACGTATACGGTAAGAAAACAGGGCAGCCCCGCGAGAAGACGGTGCCGGTGGCCAGCTTCAAGCCCAACGCCTGGGGCCTGTATGACATGCATGGAAACGTAGCCCAATGGGTTTCCGACTGGTATGGGCCGTATGCCCGGCAGGCCGTGACCGACCCCGCGGGTGCGGCCAAGCCGGCTGCAGCCGAACAGTTGGACCGTATCACCCGCGGCGGCAGCTATTTCACGCCGCTGGAGTGCTGTCAATCGGGCTCGCGGAGCCAGAGCCGGCACGACACTCGCGCCGACTTTATCGGTTTCCGGGCCTGCGTGGATTCGGATTAGTGCCCCCGGCCCATGAATTGTGCCGGCCGTGGTTCTTATCCGGGGATGAACACATGAACCGCAATACCAAACGATCATCGGCCTGTGGCCTGTTTTTGGCCGGCCTGTGGACGATCTGTCTGCTCTGCGCCCCCGCTACGACACGGGCCGATCCGCCTGCTCCAAGGCCGGCCGCGGGAGTGCGCGACTACATTCAGGGCATCGAGTCACTCGCCGACGCCGACTACAAAGGCGCTGCGGCCAGCCTGAACAAAGCGGTCCAGGCTGACGACGGGAACGCCGACTACCTGCTGGCCCGTGGCGTGGCCAATACGCTGGCCGAGAGCTTCCCGGCCGCCATCGCCGATTTGCAGCGCGTGCTGCGCCTGCGCGGCCACGACTCGGAGGCCAGTATCTGGCTGGCAGCGGCGTATTGCATGAGCGGCGACCCGTCCAAAGGCGCTGAGCATTTCGCCATCAGATCGGATATCCCAGCCAACTACCAGAGCATGGTCTACAACAACATGGCCATGGTCTACTGGAGCACACGCACGCACGGCTCGTACTACGACCGCGAGCAACGCCAGCAGGTCGCAGTGAAGGAGCCGGTGCGGAAGCTGTTCCCCCAGGCGGCCCGCGCATTCGCCGAACGGCACAAGGCCAGTGGACCCGGCGCCGAAGCGGCCGTCATGGATCGCATGAAGACCAGCATGGTCCGGCGGGACTGGCCGGCCGCGATCCGGGATCTGATCAGCCTCCGCCAGTCCGCGCCGCAAGACTTGGCGCTGCGCCAGTATTGGGCTCTGGCCCTGCTGGGCGCCGGCAATGCCCTCGAGGCCCGCGCGGAGCTCACCCATGTGATGTCCGTCCAACCGCTTTGGGCGGAGGGGTATCTGGCCCGCGCCCAGGCCGCCGCCATCATCGGCCAGAGCGACCGGGCTATGGCGGACGTGGCGTTCGCGGCCGAGTTGGGCGCGCCAAACGCCGCCGCGACCAGGGAGATCATCGGCCGCGTCATCCGGGAGCAGCCAGCGCTTGAAGATCAGGGCGACCGCTTTGCCAGGAGCGTGCAGGCGGATGCCGAATTCGCCACCCTCGTCGACGCAGCGGTGGCGCTGCACCGGGGGACGAATGCCCGGCGCCTGCGCTATGACGAGGCCTACCAGGACCGCATCGCGGCGCTTGCCCAGGCGATTCACCTGGCGCCGGACGATGGATCACGCCACGAGAACGCGGCACGGTTCCTCTACAACAATAATGCCGTGCCCGCGGTCTGGGATGGACCGCGCGGCAATCCCCGCCAGCTTCGACCGCAGACCAGGGAGGAGGCGTTCCAGGAACTGCAACGGGGGCTTGCCTATGCCGACCAGGCCATCAAGCTTGATCCCCGCCAGGTCAACGCAGTCGCCACCAAGGGTTGGATCCTGTACACGATAGGCCGCGCGCACGACGCTGAAGCCTTGGCCGATCAGGCCATCGCCGGTAACGAACGCAATGCCCGTGCTCTTGGTCTCAAAGCCCGGTGCATGGTGGACCGCGCTGCCGCCTTTGAGGGACAGGCGTCCCTGCTTCGCCAGGGGCACACGGATGAGAGACGTGAAACGCACGCGGATGGCAGCGTATACATCGTGCGTACGCACTATCCGCCGACGCCGGAGCAACTGGCCGAGGCCGTGGAGCTCGAGAAACAGGCCAAGGCGCTGCGGCAGGAAGCGCAGGGTCTGACGGATCGCCGCAGGCAGGTTGAGGCGGAGGTTGTCCCCGCGATGATCAAGCGGGGCGATGCCGCACTCGCGGGAGGCGATGTTGCGGCGGCCCGCCGGGCCTTCGAGCAGGCGTATGCCTGTCAGCCCGACTGCCAGGAGATCTATCCGCGCCTGGCCGAAGTTCACAAGCGCCAGGGCGATGCGGCGTCGCAACGGGTCTTTGCCCTGCTGGCCCAGCCCATGCGCGAAACCACGGCCGCCGCCGAGCTCAAGGAGGCGTGGGACCACCTGGCCCGAACCGCGTGGAAGAACGCCGGCGAGGCGCTGGACCGGGCCGCGGCCATCGATCCGGTCGATGCCCGCATTGAGGCCTATCGCAGCGTCATCGCCGTCAGCCGCCCTGCGGCCGACGCCCAGGCCGCCCAGCGTAGCCGGCGTGCGGCCCTTGCCCTGGAAGAAGCGCGGGCTCGCCTGCTGGGCACCAGCTTCCTGCGCAGCGCGGGTCCGCTGGAGCTGCTCGACCTTCAGGACGCGGGCCTGTGGATCATCCTCAGCACTCAGGCCGGCAACGTGTTCCTGGCCGACAAGCAATATGATAAGGCGACCGAGATTTATGCCGGCAATTTGAGCATCGAGAAGCGCGTGGCCGCGGATCGTTTCTACGACCGGATTCCTTCAGCAATACTGCCCGACCCCAGCATCCCGGCCAACACCATTCCCGACGCACCTACTCTGGCAAGCCTAATGGCCCAGTCGCGTCTGGGCACGGCGCAAGCGCTGCTGGCCCTGGACCGGGTTGAAGAGGCCAAGCAGCAGTTCCGGGCCGTGCGGGCCTGTCTGGCCAACTGGCCGGCCACCGCCAAGGATCGTCAGACCATGAACGTCGCCGACGCCTGGGCCCGGCTGGGCCTCGCCGAAGCCGCCTACGCTGCCAGGGACTACGACGCGGCCTTCAATCTGACGATGGCCGGGGAAGGCTGGGCCTGGGGCCTGCCGCCGGAACTGGAACGACGCAAAAATGAGCTGACCGAAAAGGTGTTCAAGGCGCGGAACCAGCACGCGAACGACCAGATGCGGGCGGAACAGCAGATGACACCGCGGCAGATCCGCATGGAGTCGCTGCGCACTCAGATCAAGCAGTTGGAGCAGAGCCACGATTCGACGCTGGCTGAAGCCAACAAGCCCGACTGCCCGGAGCAGCAGCGCCTGGTTCTCAATCGAAGCGTCGCGGAGTTTGATCGGCTGATCGCCGACATGAAAAAGCAACTGGCGAAGCTGCGAACTGAAGGGGATCCGCCGAATCAGGATCCGCGTGGATCCAGCGGGAGGTAGGCCACTTCCACGTCACACAATCTTCGCCTATCGCAATTGATAAGCAGTGCCCCGATGCAGGATGCCCGTACGCTGATCGGGATGGGGTGCCACTGTTGGCGGGTTGGATTTCTGGTGGACTTCAGCCATAGCCATTCCTTCTCGTGTTCTGTCGTGTGCCGGACGTAGATGGCCTCGGCGATGTTCCGGGGACACAAAATCCCCGTGCCCTGACGCTGGCCGGGCTCGATCACGCCGAACTGGCCAACGTGGTGGACAAGCGAGCCGGGGACCGAACTCAGATGGTGGCCAACGAGCAGGATGTCTTCGCGCAGATACCGGAAGCTCGCCAGAATTATCGGATTCAGGTTGGTTCCCCGGGGGATGGTGCGTTCGTGCGTCAGTGGCATGGCCGGGAACGCATCGGATCTGAGCCGGGCGCTCGCACGATGCGCTGGTCGACATCGGCATCGCAACTTCACCTGCCTGTCGAGCCTGGCCGGCCATACCGGGTCACCATTGAGCTTTCTGCCCCACGTGAGGCGATCTCGCCCGAGGCTGGTCTGTACTTGGACGGACGACGCATCGCGACGATCCAGGCAGGCGTTTCAACTGTCACAGCCGATTTGCCGGCCACGCAGCGCACCGCAGTCACGTTGGAGCTGCGATGCCGCGGCTGGGTGCCTCGGGATGTCCTGCGGGAATCGCATGACGATCGGACGCTGGGCGTTTCGGTGTACTCGGTTGCGGTTCAGGCGAAAGATGCGCCAACCCGCGTATTCAACGCCAATCTCGGTGAATGGCTTGATACAGCGGCAGCCACCCAGCCAGCCGGGAAATGACGTAGAGCGTACATGGACACTGGTGGACCCCAAGGCTTCCGGAACGAGACTTCCGGAACAAAACCAGAGTTGCTCGCCACTGATCTGTCGATTGATTGCTGTGCTAACCGCTGGGTTGCCGGTTCGAGTCCGGATCGGGGAGCTTTCGGTTTTGTAGCGAAACGGCGCTACCGTCCAGTTAACGCAGAACCCCGAGAGGCGACCCCTCCGGGGTTCGTTCTTTTTATCCAGTAACCACAAGGGTTTACGAGCGGCCAGATTCTCTGTGCCGGCCAGGTGAGAGCGACGGAGAACGCGGGCCGGTCGGGATTTCTTGTCGCAGGGGACGCTCCGGGGCCGGAACTCTCGGTTCATCCGTTTAACACACCCCATCCAGTTGACAACCCGGTTGCCAACCTACCCTGATGGCAACCCTTCTCATAAAACGAGACCGGCGGAAGCGGCAAGAGGGTGCGTGGGCCATGGCGCGGCGCAATACATGTGCCGGATCGTAGCTTCTGGCCACTTTATTGCCGCTTGAGCACATTTCCTTTGACATGCGCCCGACTGCCGCGCACAATCTCCGGAGTGCTTGGTCCGGTATTCCAAGCCGACCGTTTGGTGGGCCAGGATGGATCTGTCGCGATGACGCGGAGGAGCGGGCTATGTTTTCCCAATGGATGGCGAAGAGGCGTTCTGGGCGGTCTGCGAAGGTGCAAGGCTGCGTGCGTGAGGCGGTCTGTCAGCCGCTGGAGGGGCGGCTGCTGCTGTCCAAGACGATCTACGTGGATGTGAACTCGCCGGCCCCGGCGACCAATGGGCCGACGTGGGGCACTGCGTACAAGGATCTGCAATTGGCGCTGGCGGTGGCGGTCTCGGGGGATACGATCAAGGTGGGGCAGGGAACGTACAAGCCGACGTCGGGGACGAATCGGGCGATCTCTTTTCAGCTAAAGACCGGGGTTGCGATCTACGGCGGCTATGCGGGATACGGCTCGCCCCACCCGGATACGCGCAGTGTAATGGCGTATCCAACGATCCTGTCAGGGGACATCGGCACGATTGGGAATACCGCCGACAACAGCTATCACGTCGTAGCGGCTGGTGGCTTGAGCAACACGGCCGTGCTGGATGGATTCACAATCACCGGCGGCAATGCAAGCGACTTTGGTGGTGGCCTTTACAACAACTCCGGTAGCCCGACGATCAGCAACTGTACGTTGATCGGCAATTCCGCGTCCATGTGCGGCGGCGGAATGTATAATGTGTACTCCAGCCCCACGCTGACCAACTGCACGTTCATCGCCAACTCCGCGACCTCCTACGGTGGCGGGATGTACAATAGTACATCGTCCAACCCAACATTGGCCAATTGCGTCTTCAACGGGAACTCGGTCACTGGCGCATCCGGCTACGGCGGTGGTATCTCCGACACGTCCTCTTCCAAACCGACACTGACCAACTGCACGTTTGTTGGGAACGCGGCCACAGGCACATCCGGCTACGGCGGCGGGATGAACAACGACTCCTCTTCCTCGCCGACGCTGACCAACTGCACATTCGCTGGGAACGTGGCTTCCAGCGGCGGGGCGTTATACAACTCCGCTGCGGCCACGCTGACCAATTGCATTGTCTGGGGCAACACGCCTTCCAGTAGCCAGATTTACGGCTCCGCCACGGTCACTTACGGCGACCCCCAGCAAAGCGGCGGTGTCTACGTTGGCGCGGGCAACATCAATTCGGACCCGCTCTTTGTTCGAAATCCCAGCCCCGGCCCAGATGGCAAATGGGGCACTGCCGACGACGACTACGGCGATTTGCGGCTGTGTTTAAGCTCCCCGGCCATCGACGCTGGAAAGAACGCGGCCGTGCCCGCTGGCGTGACGACGGATCTGGCAGGGAACACCCGGTTTGCAGACGTCCCAGCCAAGGCCGACACGGGAGTGGGCACAGCGCCCATCGTAGACATGGGGGCATATGAAGCCATTTGGAGCACCGTGGTGTACGTTGATCCGAGCACCGCTGGCGTCGAAGACGGCACCACCTGGGCTACGGCATACAGAAGCCTGGCGGCGGCGATGGCAATGGTCATTTCCGGCCAGCAGATTCATGTCGCCGATGGAACCTACAGCCCGACGCCAACGACTGATCGGACGATATCTTTCCAGTTGAAGAGCGGCGTACAGGTTTTCGGGGGGTATGCCGGGTATGGTGCCGCCAACCCGGATGCACGGAATGTAGTGGGGACTCCGTCTGTTCTTTCGGGGGACATCAGCACGGTCGGAAGCAACACCGACAACAGTTACCATGTGATTGTGGGCAGCGGCACGGACAGCACGGCCGTGCTGGACGGCTTTACGATCACCGGCGGCAATGCCAATGGAACCAGCCCGAATAACGTCGGCGGCGGAATATATAACTCCGCCAGCAGCCCGACGATCAGGAACTGCGCGTTCAGCGGCAATACTGCTGGCACCAGCGGCGGCGGAATGTACAACACATCCGCATCGCCATCGCTGGTCAACTGCGTTTTCACTGGTGACTCTGCCGGCACCGGTCCCGGGGTGTACAACGATTCGGCCTCTTCGCCGACGCTCGTCAACTGCACTGTGGCGGAAAACTCAGGCGTTGGCGTCTACAGTTCGTCGGCCTCACCTACAATCCGCAATTGCATCATCTGGAGCCCTTCGGGAACCGCCATTACACAAAGCGGCGGGACGGCCACGGTCAGTTACAGCCTTATCAAGGGTGGCTATACCGGCACCGGCAATCTCAATGTTGATCCGCAGTTCGTCCGCAACCCTTCAAGCACCGACAACGGCGACTTGCGCCTGCGGCTCAGTTCTCCGGCCATCGACGCGGCAAAGAACGCGGACGTGCCCACCGGCACAACGACGGATCTGGCCGGGGTGGCTCGCTTCAAGGATGTTCCCTCA
>JBEKVL010000219.1:0-8781 GCA_049514055.1 Tepidisphaeraceae bacterium
AAAAAAAGTATGAACTGACGAGTGATCCGGCCGGTGCCGCCAGGGCAATCGCATGCGGCCAGGCAAGTGCCGCCAGTGTCCCCACTGGCGGAGGCTCCACCGAGGAAACTGCCAGTGGGGGCACTGGCGGCACTTGCCCGCCGCCAGTTGCCGAGGCAGCAACATCCACCGTCGAGGATACCGGCGGCGACGATCTGCCCTCGGTGGGCCGGGTCTGGGACGGCGAAACCCGCTCGCTCGGGTCCATCTTCAAAACCCGGCGCGCCGCACCGCCGCAGGCGGCGCCGTCGCCCGTGGCCGCCGCTGCGGAGCCGTCCAATCTCGGCCCGGTTGATCCGGAGAACCTGCCGCTGGTCTGGCAGCACGTGCTGGCGAAATTCGAGGAAAACCCCGGCCTCGCAAGCGTGCTGGGCCAGGCCCGCCTGGCCGAGATCGGCGACGACATCGCCGTGGTCATGCTCGGCCCACAGCATGCCACGTTCGCCGCGGCCTGGTCAAAGAACGGCAAGCGGGACCAGGTGGCCGAGGCCCTCACCGGCGTGCTCGATCGGCCCGTCGGCGTGCGCTTCGACGTGGACGCCGGCCAACCATCCGCCGCCGCGCCTGTGGCGCCGCCGCCCGAGGCGCAACACGAGGTCCGCCCGGCGCCAGGAAGACCGTCGCCCCCCAGGCCCGAGCCCGAGCCTGAACTGCCGGCCGTGCCCGCCGGGCCGGCCTTCACCCGGCCCACCGACGAGCAGAAGAAGGAATTCGAGGCCGACCCGCTCGTGCGTGAAATCATGACGCGCTTCGGCGCCGAAGTCGGCTGGATATCCGAGGAGGAACATGTTTGATATCAACGAACTGATGAGCAAGGCCCGGGAAATGTCCGGGCAGATGCAGCAGATCCAGGAAGATCTCGCCAAGCGCGAGATCACCGCCGAAGCCGGCGGCGGCATGTGTACGGCCACTGTCAATGGCCGGATGGAACTGGTGAGACTGCGGATCGACAAGAGCAAGATCGACCCGGCCGACACCGAACTGCTGGAAGACGTGGTCGTGGCCGCCGTCCACGCCGCCCAGGTCCGCGCCGGCCAGGTGCTGAAAGAGGAGATGTCCAAACGCGCCGCGGCGATGGGGTTGCCGCCGGGCATGCTGGGGATGTAGACATCCGAATCTCGCGGCATTGGGCGTCCCGCCCGTGCTCTCGGCACTCCGACACATCTTCATTGTCTGAAAACGTAGTCATCCTGTGCAAAACCCGCCGAACCGCCGGGCAGGTCCACGACCGTTGTTGAAAGTCACAATCGACCTCGTTGCGCGGAGCGGCACAGGTCAATAGCCAGCGGCGTCAGCCGCCGGGCAAATAACGGGCACAGGCCAAAGCTCCGGATGGGGCGATAGTAGCTCTCGTCGCCAGACCGTCCTGCTCGACCTACTGTCGCCGCTACGCGGCTTGTCGGCGCAACGGACTTCCGCGTCCAGGGGCTTGCGCCCACTGGCTATTGACCGTCGCCGCTCCGCGGCGAGCATTCGGCAGCTTGTTCGCAACAACGGTCGTGGACCCCCGCCGGGCTCCACCCTCGCATCTCCCCGCGTCCGCGCGTAAGATGACGCCACCATGGCCAAGAATCCGAAAGGTTCCGGCGATGCACTCTTCCCCATCGCCCAGCGGCGGCATCCGCAGCTTATGCTCGCCAAACTGCTGAGCGAGAAGGCCATGATGTTGCCGTTCGACCCGGCGCGTCTTGGCGCCGCCACCGCCGCGCTGACGCGCTGGGCCGACCTCGCCGAGTCGCACGCGCTGGACCACAAGGAAGTGGCCCTCGACGCCGAGTTTCTCCGCGTCATCTTCTGCGACGCCCTGGGCTACAAATCCCGCACCGATTCCCCCGACGCCTACCAGTTGGAACGTCAGTTCTCCGTCCCCGGCGCAGGCCCCGCCGACGGGGCGCTCGGCCGCTTCAAGTCCGACCAGCCGCTCAAGCCGCTGGCCATCATCGAATGCAAGGGCATCACCGCCGATCTCGACCACGACAAATCCAACGGCCGGACGCCCGTGCAGCAATTGTGGGACTACCTCAACGAACTGCCCGACACTCCCTGGGGCATTCTCAGCAACTACCGCGCCATCCGCCTCTATCACCACGACAGCCCGCGCCGCGCATATGAGGAATTCACCATCCGCGATTTCCGCGACCCGGATCGCGTCCGCCAATTCCTCTATCTTTTCGGCCCCGAGGGACTGCTCGGCGGCACCATTCAGAAACCCCGTGCCTGGGAGCTTATCTCCGGCTCGGCCACCGAACAGCGGGCCATCAGCGACGAACTCTATGAGCTCTACCGCACCGCCCGCGACCAGATCATCGACCGGCTCCAGTCACAAAACCACTACACCCAGGACCAGGCCATCCACGCCGCCCAGAAACTGCTCGACCGCGTGGTCTTCATCGCTTTCGCCGAGGATCGCGGCCTCCTGCCGCACCGCCTCATTGAAGACACCTACAAACAAGTCGCACCGCTCGACCCGCGCGAGAACCCCCGCTGGCAGAACTTCCTCAACACCTTCCGGGCCATCGACAAGGGCCACAAAAACCTCGACCTGCCCCAGGGCTACAACGGCAAGCTCTTCGAGGCCGATTCGCTCGTCGATGACCTGCAGTTCGAGGATGAGCCATGGACCAATTTCTTCCTCTCCATCGGCAAGTACGATTTCCGCGACGAGGGTGAAGTCAACGTCGAAGTGCTCGGCAATCTCTTTGAGCGCAGCATCACCGAACTGGAAAAACGCCGCACGCTCGGCCTCTTCGGCAAACAAACCGCCAACGACACCTCGCCAACCATGCCCAAGAGCGCCGAGCGCAAACGCTTTGGCGTCTATTACACGCCGCCGGAATTCACGCGCTTCATCGTCGAACAGACGCTTGGCAGGCTCATCGACGAGCGCATCGAACAACCAAGCTCGGCCGACACCGGTGCGGCCATTCTTCCGGAAGCCACATCCTCACCACCAACCGTCATCCCGAGCGCACCCGCGAGGGATCTGGCCGCGGAGTCCAAAGCCAGATGCTTCGCGAGTACGCTCAGCATGACAAATGCCGAGAAACCACCTGTCTGCGACGCGCCCGGAAAGAAGGGCTCGCTCGCCGATCTCCAGCTTGCCGCCCTCAAGAAGTTGAAAGTCGTGGACCCCGCCTGCGGCTCGGGCGCGTTTCTGGTGGCGGCCTACGACTGCATCGAACAGGCCTACTACAAGATCATCTACACCTTGCGCCAGGAAGGCCGCCTCGAAGAAGCGGCTACGCTCGAGCGCAACTATCCCGACGACATCCTTCGCGACAATCTCTACGGCGTTGACCTTTCCGAGCAATCCGTGGAAATCGCCCGCCTGGCGCTCTGGCTCCGCTCGGCCCGCAAGTCGCGGCGGCTCGTGGATCTCTCGGCCAACATCGTGCAGGGCAACAGCCTGGTCGCCGATGCCGCCGTCCATGCCCGGGCCATGGAGTGGAAGGCGACATTCCCCGCCGTGTTTGCCGGCGGCGGATTCGACTGCATCATCGGCAATCCGCCCTGGGAACGGCTCAAACTTCAGGAGCGCGAGTTCTTCGCCCTCTGCTCTCCGGACATCGCCGGGGCCGTCAACGCCGCCGACCGGCGCAAGCTCATCGAACGACTCGAAAAGGAACAACCCGATCTCTGGCAGCGCTACAACGCCGCCAAGGCATCGGCCGAGAAGACGCTCGGCTATGTCCGCGAATGCGGCCGCTTCCCGCACACCGGCCGGGGCGATGTGAACACCTACATGCTCTTCGCCGAGCTGTCCCGCCAGCTTGTCGCGCCGCAGGGCCTCATCGGCCTGCTCGTCCCCAGCGGCATCGCCACCGATGACACCACCAAGCACTTCTTCGGCGACCTGATGGAAACCAGGGCGCTGGCCGCGCTCTACGACTTTGAGAACCACGACCGCATATTTCCCGATGTGGATGGCCGGTTCAAGTTCTCCGTTCTCCTGCTCAACGGCTCGACCCGCACGACGGACGAAGCCGATTTCGTTTTCTTCGCCCGGCGGATGGATGACCTGGAGCCGCGCGACCGGCACATCAAGATTTCCGCCCGCGACCTGAAACTGCTCAATCCCAACACCCGGACCTGTCCCATTTTCCGCACCCGGCGCGACTGCGAGCTGACCAAGCGCATTTACCGGAACATCCCGATTCTCGTCGATGAGAACCGCAAGGCCGGTGGAAATCCCTGGGGCATCAAGTTCGTCACGATGTTCCATCAGACAAACGACGCCGAGTTGTTCTGTCCTGCCAAGAAGCTGCTCGACGAGGGCTTCCATCTCGACGGCAACCGCTGGGTGCGGCGCAAAGAAGTCTTCCTGCCGCTGTACGAAGCGAAGATGATCCAGGCCTATGACCACCGGGCGGCCAGCGTGATCGTGGCTGACGGCAACTGGGTCCGCCAGGGCCAGACCGAGGAAACGCCTCTCGTGATGCACCAAAACCCCGAGTTCGTCGCCATGCCCCGCTTCTGGATCGCCGAAGCGAAAGTTGTGGAATACGCCGACAAACTCCCGGCCATGCTGACATACAAGGATGTCACCAGCCCCACCAACCAACGCACCATGATCGCGGCCATGCTCCCGCGTGTCGGCCTTATGAACTCGGCACCGTTCCTGTTCCCCGAAAAGCCGCTGACCGTCCGCCGGCTCTGCTGTCTGCTGGCCAATTTCAATTCCTTTATCTACGACTTCATCGCCCGACAGAAGGTGGGTGGCCTGCACCTGAATTTCTTCATAGTCGAGCAACTCCCAACCTTGCCGCCCGACCGCTACGACGAGAAATGTCCCTGGGATAAATACAACCAGCTCGAGCGGTGGATCAGTGATCGGGTGTTGAAGCTGACATGCACCGCCGACGACATGCGGCCGCTGGCCGACGCCGCCGACTTCAAGGAAGGTGTTCACAAGTGGAATGAAGCCGACCGCCTCAGGCTTCGCACCGATTTGGACGCCGCCTATTTCCATCTCTACGGCCTGGATCGCGACGAGGTCGACTTCGTGCTGGACCAGTTCCAGGGCGTTGTGAAGGAAGACGCCGCCCATGGCCGCCCCGGCCCCACCCGCCGGGAAATCCTTGACGCCTACGATGTCATGCGCGAGTAAATCCGGCAAATGGGAGGGCCGCAGCCCGCTGCGGCCGCTTGGCGGGGCACGCAACCGGCCGTGCGGGAGCGCGGCCCTCCCGGGTGCCGGAATTTCCGGACATACCCGTGGGCGATATTTGCCTCCCCTTTGCCTTCCGTTTTCTGTGTTTCTGGTTAGACTTCGCCTCGTCTCGTGTTAAGGCGATCTATTCACATCCCGGTTTCCCTCAACCCATGGGGTCCCGCTGGTCGCGGGCCGAGGGTACTCGGCCGCGTGGCGCCCTTTTTATCGCGGCGCTGCGCGGATCACCAGCAAGGAGCGCTCTATGCCTGCGTACACAACCGCTGACATCCGCAACATCCTCCTCGTCGGCCACGGAGGCAGCGGGAAGACCACCCTGGCCGACGCCCTCCTCTTTGCCGCCGGTGCAGTCAACCGCAAGGGTTCCATCCTGGACGGCAGCAGCTTCTGCGACTATGAAAAGGAAGAAAAGGAGCGGAAGCACTCCATCTACCCGCACGTCGTCCACTGCGACTGGCAGGGCAAACGCATCAACATCATCGATACTCCCGGCTCGCCCGACCTCATCGGGCAGGCCCTGGCCTGCCTGCCGGCCGTCGAAACCGTCGTCATCGTCATCAACGCCCAGAACGGCATCGAAGTCGTCGCCCGCCGCCTGATGGACGCGGCCAGGGACCGCAACCTGCCCCGCGCCATCATCATCAACCGCATCGACGCCGCCGAACTCGATCTCGAACGCACCGTCAAACAGATCCAGGAAGCCTTCGGCCGGGAATGCCTGCCGATCAATCTGCCGGCGAACGGCGGCAAGGGCGTGCTCGACTGCCTGCTGAGCACGGACGGCACGGCCGATTTCGACACGGTCAAGCGCTGCCATGCGGCCATCCTCGACCAGATCGTCGAGATGGACGAGAACCTGATGGAGAAGTACCTCGGCGGCGAGGAGCCCGATTTCGCGGCCTTGCACCCGGCGTTCGAGAAGGCGCTGGACGAGCAGCACCTGGTCCCGATCTGCTTCACCAGCGCCCGCGACGGCGTCGGCGTCAAGGAACTGCTTGACGTCATCGTCAAGCACTACCCCAGTCCCGTCGAGGGAAACCCCTGCACGTTCGTCGCCGGTGACAAACCCGAGGACGAAAAGCCCGTCGCCTACAGCGAAGACGCGGCCAAGCCGCTCCTGGCGCATGTGTTCAAGGTCGCCACCGACCCGTTCATCGGCAAACTGGCCATTTTCCGCGTTCACCAGGGCAAGGCCACCGGGCTCACGCAGGTGATCATCGGCAGTTCGAAGAAGACCGTCAAACTCGCCCACGTCTTCAACCTCATGGGCAAGGATCACACCGAAACCGACTGCCTGATCGCCGGCGACATCGGCGCGGTCGCCAAGATCGACGAAATTCACATGGGGGACATCCTCCACGACGACCACGCCCTCGACAGCGTGCATTTCAAGAAGCCGACCTACCCCACGCCCATGTACGGGCTGGCGGTGGCGCCCAAGAACCGCGGCGACGAACAGAAGATCTCCGGCGCCATCGGCCGGATCATCGAGGAAGACCCGACCTTCCGCGTCATCAACGACCCCCAGACGCACGAACTGGTGATTTATGGCCTGGGCGAACTGCACCTGCGCCTGATTCTCGAGCGGCTCAGGAACCGCGCCAACCTCGACGTGGACACCAAGCCTCCCAAGATCGCCTACAAGGAAACCATCCTGCTCAAGGCCGAAGGCCACCATCGCCACAAGAAGCAGACCGGCGGCGCCGGCCAGTTCGGCGAGGTCTTCCTCCGCATCGAACCGATGGAGCGCGGCGGCGGGTTCGAGTTCGTCGACGAGATCTTCGGCGGCACAATTCCCGGCCAGTTCGTGCCGGCCGTGGAAAAGGGCGTTCGCGACCTGCTGGTGCAGGGCCCGATCGCGGGCTATCCGGTGCAGGATGTCCGCGTGGTCGTGTACGACGGCAAGCACCACCCGGTGGACAGCAAGGAAGTCGCCTTCCGCACGGCCGGCAAGATGGCGTTCAAGGACGCGATGCTGAAGGCCAAGCCCGTGCTGCTGGAACCGATCGTCAACATGGAAATCACGGTGCCGGAGGACAAGGTCGGTTCGATCACCGGCGACCTGTCGGGCAAGCGCGGCCGGATCCAGGGGCAGGATTTCCTGCCCGGCGGGCTGGCGGTGGTCAAGGCGCAGGCGCCGCTGGCCGAGGTGATGCAGTATCAGAGCCAGCTCAAGAGTGTTACCGGCGGCCAGGGTTCGTTCACGATGGAACTGAGCCACTACGACCCGGTTCCGCCGCAGGTGCAGGCCCAGATCGCCGCGGCGTACAAGCCGAAGGCGGAAGAGGAATAGACTGAATCGGGTGCGGCGGACTTACCGCCGCACCCGTTCTCTTGTCCGGTCGTCAGCGCATTTGGAAGGCCCGTGCTTCTGCACGGCCGGGACGGCTACCCCGCGAGGCGGCCGCAGAGAACAGCGGCCCTCCAGTTCGCTGTCCGCGAGAGCAGTGCCGGGGGCGCGTGCAAGCCGTGGTGCCTGCTACCACCACATGAACAGTTCCTGTTGCGTCTTGGTCATTGTGCAACCAGTTCATACACCTGGCCGGCCTGGGTCTTGAACACGATCAGGCCGGCGTCAGTCGCGGATTCGACAGGCTTTCCGGCGGAAGCAACACGCAGCGGGACGGGACAGCGCAGGCGACATTCGTTGCCACCGGCCGAACGGAGGGTCGCCCGCGTGAGTTTGCCGTCCTTCCACTCCATGTCCACATCGAAGTTGCCGCGGGCGCGAAGGCCCTTGACCGAGCCGGTCTTCCAGGCGGGAGGCAGGGCCGGCAGCAGAGACAACTCGCCGGCGTGACTTTGCAGCAGTGCCTCGGCGATGCCGGAAGTGGCGCCGAAGTTGCCATCGATCTGGAACGGCGGATGGGTGTCGAACAGATTGGCGAGCGTCGAGCGGGCCAGCAGGGCCTGCACGTTCTCATGGACCTTCGCGCCGTCGGCCAGGCGGGCGAAGAAGTTGATGACCCAGGCGCGGCTCCAGCCGGTGCCGCCGCCGCCGTTGGCCAGACGGCGATCGAGTGAGGCGCGGGCGGCCTTGGCCAGGTCGGGCGTGCCCGAGAGCGTGATCTGGTTGGAGGGATGCAGGGCGTAGAGGTGCGAGACGTGGCGGTGGCCGGGCTCGGGCTCATCAAAATCCTCGAACCACTCCTGAAGCTGGCCGTATTTGCCGATCTTGAACGGCGGCAGCTTGGCGCGGGCGGCATCGAGCCTGGCCCGGAATTCGGCATCCGTGTCGAGGAGCTTGGACGATGCGCTGACGTTGTCGAACAGTTCACGGATGATGGCGGTGTCCATGGTCGGCGCGTAGCAGATGGAAGCGACCTGGCCGTTGGGCAGGCGGAAAGCGTTCTCGGGGGAATTGGACGGCGCGGTAACGAGGTAGCCGTTCTTCGGCTCGGGCGTGAGGAAGTCGAGGTAGAACTCGGCCGCCTCCTTTATTGTCGGATAGGACTTGCGGAGAAACTCGGTGTCACCGGTGAAGAGGTAGTGGTCGTAGAGATGCCGGCAGAGCCAGCCGGAGGCCGCCGGGAAACAGCCCCAGCTTGCGCCCTCGCCGGGCGCAGTGAAGC
>JBEKVL010000220.1:0-8765 GCA_049514055.1 Tepidisphaeraceae bacterium
GGCGGCGCGGTCCGGGCCAGCAGCGGCAACTGCCTCACCTGCCTCGGGTACACCGCCAGGAATGCCAGCAGCGACAGCGCCGTCGCCAGCAGGGTCATCGGCCAGAGGTCGCCCGCGCGGAGTGTCAGGGTTGCCAGGGTCATGGCGCGCTCCCCGCCGACCACAGCCGCGTCAGCGACAGTTCCGCCGCGGCCGCCAGGATCGCCGCCGCCAGCAGCGCCAGCCATAGTTCCTGTCCGTGCCGGTCGCCCGACAGGATCGGTCCGATCGCCTGCGCCTCGAGGTCCAGCCGGACGAATGGCAACCCGGTGGAAAGCCGGCCCCAGTTCTCCTCGCTGAGTGGTGTCAGGTCCGATTCCTGTCGCGGCGGTTGCACCACGAAATGCACGATACGGTTCTTTCCCGCGACCTTCACCAGCAGCCGGTAGATTCCCGGGTGCTGAGTCTCAGTATACCTCACCTGCACCGTGCGTCCCGACGACACGACCGGGGTCGGCCGCTCGTCGTTGCGTGAAATCTCGGCACGTTCGATCGGCTCATCGAACACGGCCGTCAACGGCTCGCCGGGCATGACATTGCGGGGCGGAGGCGACGTCGCCGCGTACCGTACCAGCGACTGCATGAACGGCAGGAAGAACGGGTAGAGAGGCAGCGTGTTCCAGTTCACGTCCACCGGCGACGTGAGCAGCAGAACCTTGCCCCGGCCGCACGGCGCCTCGACCAGAAACGGATCGCCGGATGAGAGCGTGGCCAGCACCCGCGCATCGCCCGGCCGGGGCACCGCGGGGAAATATCTCGCCACCACCGCCTCGGGTCGCGGGTCGGCTCCACGGCGAAAACGGAACACCGGATGCTGCAACTCCAGCCCCAGCAGGGTCGTGGCCCGCGACGGGTCCGGCGGCACCGCCGGCATCAGCCGCGCCGGCGACAATCCGCCGCCATCGCGGTACAGGAGTTCGTTGAAGTTCTCGACGCGCGTCAGGTTGCCCGGGCACAGGATGAGCCCCGTCCCCTCGTACACCTTCTGCTCGATGGCCCGCTCGATGTTGCGGTTCAGCGCCGGAATGTTCGCCAGCACGATCACCTGGTATCCGGCCAGGTCGAGCGATGCCGCTTCCTCCGCCGTCTTCACCGTGACATGGGCCATATCGCCCGGCTTCTTCAGCACCGACTGATATGGAGACAACGCCAGTTTGAGGAAGAACGACTCACGCGTCTGTGGGGGCCCGGATTCATCGCCCGACACGATCAGCAACTCGATCGGCTCGATCACCTCAATGGCCAGATCGTAGTGGTTGTCCACCTCCAGGCCGGGCGCCTTGATCTCGGCCGACACCACGTGCGACCCCGCCTGCGCGAACGAGACCGGTACTCGCATCGACGCCGACGATCTTGCCGGTATCGTCACCGTCGCCGTCTTCACCCGCTTGTGTTCCTCGGCGGGCCGTCGCGCTGCGTCCTCCGGCGGGAGTACCGACACCGTCACATCGATGGCTGGCCGCAGGACCGGAGCGTAGTTGCGCAGGCGAATCTCGACCTCGGTGCTCTGGCCGCAGATGGCCGGTTCGTCGATGAGGCGAACCGACTCGATGGCGACGTTGTCGGATTCCACGCCCCCGACGGGAATGACGTAGAAGCGCGTCGGGTGTTGCGGGTCTCGCAGCCAGGTTGCATAAGCGGCCGCCGGGTCCACATGCCGCCAGCTTTCGGCCTGGCGATCCGTAACCAGATACAGCTCCCTGCCCTGGCGCGATGGTTGATCGAGTATCTTTCCCGCCGCCGCCAGGGCCTCGGCGAAGTTGGCCGAGCCCGACGACACGCTGATGCCGTCCAGATCACGCGCCACGTCTTGCAGGTTCGTCGTCGGTTGCGGGTAGAGCACGGTCAGTTCATCCCCCAGCAGGATCACCGAGACTTCGGTTCCCTTCTCCAGCGCCCAGAGAACCTGCCTGACCGCGTCTCTCGCCCGCTCGAAACGCGAGCGGCCGCCCTCCATGCACCCCATGCTGTACGAGCAGTCCAGCACGATCACGGCCGTCGGGCTGGCGCTGCCGCCGGTCATCGCCCAGCGTCCCCTGACAACCGGCCGCGCCAGCGCCAGTGCCAGCAGTCCCACCAGCAGCATGCGCAGCCCCAGGAGAACCCATTGCCGGGTCCGCGTGCTCTGTGATTGCCGGGCATCCAGGCCGGCCAGAAACATCATCGCGCCCCAATGCACCTCGCGGTATCGCGCCCGCGACAACAGATGCAGCAACAGCGGCACCACCGCCCCGCCCAGCCCGGCCAGCATGAATGGATTCAGCCACATTGGTTCCCGATTTTATACCACACCGGCCAGCGCTGGCGCGACAGTTTTCCGGAAACCCCGGCCTTGCCGCCAAACATCATCCCGAGCGTACTCGCGAGGGATCCGGCTTTGGACTCCGGAGCCAGATGCTTCGCGAGTACGTTCAGCATGACATAAACCGCCTACGCGTCGCCCGGAGAGACGGGTACGTCCGCCATGGCCCTGATGTTCGCGTGTGGCGTGTCTCGTGGAATTTCGCACCCGGCTCCGACGATGTACCGCCCGCCCGCGGCGTCCCGGCAGCCGCGCAGCGCCGTCCGGATCATCTCCGGCGTGCCGTTGCGCACCATGCGCACGGGGTCGATGTTGCCCAGCAGCACCTGCTGCGGCCCCATGGCGGCCCGCGCCGCGGCGACCGGCGAAAGATAGTCCAGATCGACGATGTCGCACCCGAGTTTGCCGATTTGGGCCAGACTGTGGCGGGTGTCGCCGCAGATGTGCAGCCGCACCAGTCCACCGGCCGCATGGATCGCATCCACCATCTGCTTCTCGTGCGGGAAGACAAACTCGCGGTAGATGTCCGGTCCCACCAGCGAGGCCGCGGCGTCGCCGAGGCCGATGAGGTCGGCGCCGGCCGCAAGCTGCGCTTTGGCGAAACGGATCCCCATTTCCACGCAGAATCCGAAGAGATCGCGGACGAAGGGCCCATCCTCGAAGAAGTCCATCATGAGATTGTTGAGCCCGCGCAGATCGGAGCCTTCGGCGCACGGCCCTTCGACCCATCCCTCGATCAACTTGTCGTTGCCCACCCGCTGCTTGAACAGCTCGACCGCCTTCAGCCGGTCGGTCATGCGTCCCCCGCCGGCCGGATCGGGGCACTTCAGACCGGCCAGTTTCGCCTTCTCGCCCAGCAGTGCATCGGCCTCATCGTGCGCCGGCGGGCCGTCATCCTGAAAGACCACGACCGCCCCGCAATCGTGCGATTCCCTGGCCGGATCGGAAATGACCGAGACATAGTCGAAGCCAAACTGCTCGGCCACGCGCACCTGGGCTTCAACCAGAGTTCGGTAGTCGGTTGCATACTGCCGGTACTTCACGCCGATGAAATCGGCCGCGAACTGCATGGTGATGGGCATCCGCGGCAACCGGTCCACCGCCAGCCCGCGAACCTGGTTGATGACACGCTGTTTCGAGGAGAGCATTGAAGGCCTTTCCGGGTTGTCGATTGGCCCGCGAAATCTATCAGAGGAATGGCCGGATTGACAGGCTACCGAGACGTGGCCCCTGGCCGGGCGTGCCCACGGGTCCGCGGCATCCGCGGCCCATCCTCGCCGCCCCGCGCCGACGCCGTTTCGCTCGCCTTTGCCGAACCAGCTACGGAGATTCCATGACACACCGGAGCCCATAGCTTGAGTACCGGTAATCCGGCGGAGTCTTTCCCCGGTATGCTGAGCGGCAGATCTGAGGAAGCGTGGTCCACGCGCCGCCCCGCAAAACACGCCAGGCTCCTGGCGACTTCGCCGGGCCGGTGGGATCAGTTGCGGGGCCCGCCGGATACTCGCCATACCAGTCGAGGCAGAACTCGTAGACATTTCCATGCATGTCAAAGAGGCCCCAGTCGTTCGGCTTCTTCTGGGCCACCGGATGCGTCCTGCCATCGGCGTTCCCCTGGAACCACCCCATTTCCTCCAGGCGGCCCGTTCCGGCATACGAGCCGGTGCTTCCCGCGCGGCAGGCGTATTCCCACTCGGCCTCCGTTGGCAGCCGGAACGGCTTCCCCGTTTTCGCGGAAAGCCTCTGGCAGAACTCAACGGCAGTGTTCGCTGAGATCTGCTCCACGGGCAAATCGTCGCCTATGAACCTGCTGGGGTTCCCGCCCATCACTGCCTTCCACTGCCGCTGCGTCACCTCCGTCACGCCCATGTAGAATGCCCGCGTGATCCTGACCGGATGCTGTCTCTCGCCGTTGTCGCGGCCACTCTCATCAACCGGACTGCCCATCACGAACTCTCCGGGCTGGATGAGCACGAGTTTCATGCTGGCGCCGTTGCCCAGTTCAACGGCTAGCGTCGGGCGGTTGGCACCGTCTGATGGAACTGTCGCGGGTAGCTTCGAGTTTGTCGTCTGCGTCGCCCGTGGATTTCCGGTCATCTGCGCTGCCGGCCCGGTGGCTGGCGCACCAACCACGCGCAGGCTCGGCCTGCTTCCGCGCAGGAACACCGCGAGCAGCACCACGGCGCAGACCACCACGGCGCCCCACAGGGCTTTGCCCGCAGCGCCTCGGCCCATGACGGCGCGCAGCAGCGAGTCGCTTGTCGACTGTCGCGAACCGGCACTGTCATCGGGCGCCAGCCGCCGCCGGGCCAGGTCACCGGCGATGATCTGGTACACCGGCACCGCCTCACGAATGTTCTTCAGTTCGCGCGGACCAAGGTACGTCGCTTTGAGTGCCAGGCGGTGTTTGACCACATCGTAGACGGTCTGCGAGAAGCAGATTCCTCCCGGTTCGGCCTCGCCCAGCAGGCGGGCGGCGATGTTCACGCCGTCGCCCATCACGTCCGCCTCGTCCAGAAGCACGTCGCCCAGGTGGATGCCAACGCGATGCTGCAGCGTTTTCTCCGGGCCATCGCGCTCCCTGGCCTTCGCGAACGCCTCCTGGATCTGCAGGGCAGTCGCCAGGGCATCACCCGCGCTGCCGAAGTACATCAGCAGGCCGTCGCCCGTGTTCTTCAGGACGCGCCCATGATGGGCGTCGCACGTGGCGGTGATGTACTTGAGATCCCGCTGGATCAGCGCAATGGTACGCGACTCATGTTCGCCCATGCGGGCGCTGAACGCGACGGCGTCGGTGAACATGATCGTTGCCAGCACGCGGCCGGGGTTTGCAGGCTGGGACATGTTCGAGTCACTCCCAGCCCGTGATAATACCGATCGCAGCAGCGGCGGGCAAACCGGTGTCAATACCCCGATCACGATGCAGGGCCATCGCATCTGGCGCGGTTCCCGGCAGGACAGGCATTCTCACCTGTCATTGGATGGCCGAGCGGGGGACATTCTTGCATGTCCCGCAGAGGCCACGCAAGTCCCTCGGCGGCCGCAGACCATAGTTGGTCAACGCTAGCGAGTCTCTGCCGGGAATCCGGCAACGGAACCCGTGGGGATTTTGATCTACCCGGCCTGCTTTCCCGCGTCTTCAACCCACTCCATCCGCGCGTACTCGGGGTTCCACATGGCCGCGGCGATCTCTTCGTCCTTGACCGCCCGGCCGACGCCTTCCTTGCACGCCTGACGGGCGACGGCCTGGGCGATCCGGGCACTTATCTGCCGCAGGTCGCGCAGCCGGGGGAACAGCGAACCCGAGGCGATGTCCTCATCCGTGACGTTGCGGGCCAGTTCCTCGGCCGCCGCGGTGAACATGCCGTCCGTCACTTCGCGGCACTCGGCCACCAGCGACGCCAGACCGACGCCCGGGAACACCAGCACGTTGTTGGCCTGTCCGATGCGGATCGTCCTGCCCTGCCACGGCACCGGGTCAAACGGGCTGCCCGTCGCCACCAGGGCCCGGCCATCGGTCCAGGCGATCAGGTCGGCCGGCTCGGCTTCCGCCTGGCTGGTCGGGTTCGACAGCGGCAGAATCACTGGCCGCCGGACGTAGCGGGCCATTGTCATGACGATGTCTTGCGTGAACATCTTCGCCCGGCCGGTCACGCCGATCAGCGCGGTCGGCCGGAAAGCGGCGACGATCGCCTCCAGATCGTGCGGCCGATCCAGGGGCAGCCCCTGTGCTTTGGCCATGTCCACGGGCCAGGCGAAATCCTGCTTGGCGGGTTCGTTCAAAGGCCGGCCGGAGTGCAGGAACCCGACGCTGTCCATCACGATGATGGCGCGGCGGAGAGCGTCGCCTTCGATCCCGGCCCTTTGCAGGAGGCAGCGGAACTGGCGTGCGATGCCGATCCCGGCCGCGCCGCCGCCGACGATGAGCACGCGTTGTTCGCCCAGCGGCGTGCCGGTCGCCCGGATGCCGCTGAGCAGCGCGGCCGCTCCCACCGCCGAAGTCCCCTGGATGTCGTCGTTGAAGGACAGCAGCCGATGCCGGTATCGGTCCAGCAGCGTAAAGGCCCGCTCCTTGCTGAAATCCTCCCACTGGAGCAGCGCCTTGGGGAAGCGTTTCTGCACGGCGGTCACGAACTCTTCGACGAAGTCGTCGTATTCCCTGCCTCGCAGCCGCCGCTGCCGCCACCCCAGGTAGAGGTCGTCTTCAAGCAGCAGCGAGTTGTCCGTGCCGACGTCGAGGCTGATGGGCAGGGTCTGGCGCGGGTGGATCCCGGCCCCGACCGTGTAGAGCACGACCTTGCCGATGGATATGGAAATCCCGCCGGCGCCCTGGTCGCCCAGGCCGAGAATACGTTCGTTGTCAGTGGCCACGATCAGCCGCACGTCCTGGTTGGGCGCATACGACAGAACGCGGTCGATCCGTCCCCTCTGCTGCGGGGTGATCCACAGCCCGCGTACGCGGCGGTAGATGTGGCTGAATCTCTGGCACGCCAGCCCCACCGTCGGCGTGTAGACGATCGGCAGCAGTTCTTCGATGTACTCCACGAGGAGCCGGTAGAAGAGCGTTTCGTTGCGGTCCTGGAGCGCCACCAGCCCGATGTACCGTTCCAGCGGATCGGTCTTCCGCATGATGTTCCGGTAGGAGCGTTCCACCTGCTGCGCGATGGTGCTGGTGTGCGCGGGCAGCAATCCTTCGAGGCCCAGGGCAACCCGCTCTTCCGGCGTAAACGCTGTTCCCTTGTTGTACTTGGGGTTGTTGAGCAGTTCCTGCCCGCGATACGGCACTCGCACGCTGCGTCCACCGGTATCTGGAAGTGTCGTTGCCATGCCGATTCTCCATTTCGTTCGGAGTTCACGCTTCAGCGTGTCTTGCGTACGTTTTACAGGAAGACACGCTAAAGCGTGAACTCCGAACATAAGTCACGTTGTCACCGATTCACAAACCCCATCATGTTCGCCGGGTAACGCTCGCCGGCCGCGGCGCCCTTGGGGGCGACTTCGTCGATCTTCCGCAGGTCTTCGGGCTTGAGCGCGATCTCGGCGGCCGCGAGGTTCTCGTCGAGATATTTGCGTCGTTTGGTGCCCGGAATCGGGACGATGTCGTTGCCCCGGGCCAGCACCCAGGCGATGGCGAGTTGCGACGACGTGCAGTGTTTCCCGGCCGCGATCTGCTGGATGCGGTGGACCAGGTCGAGGTTCTTCTGGAAATTCTCCCCCTGAAACCGCGGCGAGATGCGCCGATAATCGTCGGCCGCCAGATCCTCGAACTTCGTGAACTGCCCCGTGAGAAACCCCCGGCCGAGCGGGCTGTAGGCAACGAAGCCAACGCCGAGGCGCCGGCACGCGGGCAGCAGTTCATCTTCCGGATCGCGGCTCCAGAGCGAGTATTCCGTCTGCAATGCCGCGATCTGATGCACCGCACACGCCCGGCCCAGCGTGGCGGCCGACGCCTCGGAAAGCCCCAGGAAGCGCACCTTGCCCTGTTTGACGAGCGTTGCCATGGCGCCGACGGTTTCCTCGATGGGCGTGGCCGGGTCCACGCGGTGCTGGTAGTAGAGGTCGATGTGGTCGACGCCGAGGCGCTTCAGGCTGCCATCGCAGGAGGAACGGACGTAGTCCGGCTTGCCGCTGATGCCGCGGGCGTTGGGGTCTGTCGTGGAGCGGACGATGCCGAACTTCGTGGCCAGCACGACCTTGTCGCGCCGGCCGCGGATGGCCCGGCCGACAAGTTCCTCGTTGGTGAACGGCCCATACATATCGGCCGTGTCGAGGAAATTGCCGCCGAGATCGAGGTAACGGTGAATGGTCGCGGTGGATTCCGCGTCATCGCGACCGGAATAGAAGTCGGACATGCCCATGCAGCCAAGGCCGGGGGCGGTGACGGAGAGGGTGGATTTGCCGAGAGTGCGGTGGTTCATAGTGGACTCCAGATTACGTGCTCGGGCATGATACGCCGGAGTACCGGAATGACGAAATTCCCAAAGCCGTCTCAAGGACAGTCGGAGGGGTTCTTGCTGAGTCTCGTTGGGTCTTGTTGGGGGCGTGAGAGACGGGCGGGCCAAGCGTGGGGAAATGACGGAATTCGAAACTCGAATAACGAGTTAAACTTGAAGATGCAATGATGGTGACGAAGGTCGCGGGCACTATGTATGTTTTGCAAACTCGGGAGCGAGTGGGCAGGGCGAAAAGAAAAAATATTTATCAGGGTGGTGAAAAGCGATGGGTGTGGCATAAGTGGCTCCGTTGCAGGTGGTTACGGTCTATCCGGCGGTTGGTGTGGGTCTCGAAAAGCGCCCCCAAAGCGGAGACTGTAGCACTACGGCAGTTGCGGTTGGAAGGAATGAGAGACCACTGGCTGAACCGCGTAGGCATCGCCACCAGACCCCACGCCAATGGTGGGGTTGGTTGATGCAGAACGTCTCCT
>JBEKVL010000221.1:0-9045 GCA_049514055.1 Tepidisphaeraceae bacterium
CACCGCCAGCCCCGCTCCCAGCACCCATGCCATCGCCTGCAGGACGATCAGCCACACCTTGCGATTGACGCGATCCGAAATTGCCCCGGCGACCAGCGCCAGCAGCAGCACCGGGCAGAAATCCGCGAACTGGAGAAGCTCCACCAGCAACGCCTGGTGGGGATTGCCGGCGGTCTGGCTGGTCACGGCCCAGCTCTGGGCCGCGTTCTCGGTCCAGTTGCCCATGTTGGAGATGAAGGTGCCGATCCAGAAGAGCAGGAACGGCCGATGGCGGAACACCCCGAGGATCTTCCCGGTGGTCGAGAGGGGTGGTACGCTGATTTCATCGCTCATGGATCGCTCCGCGGAACAGCATCAACGCTCGCGGAATTGTACGAACATCCGGGGATGCCGGCTTCAGTAACCCGATGTATATCGCTGCAGCAGGCGCCCGATCGTCTTGTGATCGGCCTGAAACGGCAGTTGCGGCGCCGCCGGCAACGGGAGTTCGTGCGACGCCGCGAATGGAGTCTCGCGCAGGTTGAGGTTGTACGCCATCACCAGCAGCGTTTCGAGGTTCACGACATCCTGAATGTTGTAGGCCAGCAGGGTTTCCAACGCCTTGATGTTTCCGCTGCGCCGGTAATCTTCCCACAACAGCACGGCGAAGAACCCATCTACCCCCTGCAACTCGCCCCGGTCCAGCCCCAGTGACCTCTCGCACCCCTTGAGCCCGCCGCCGTAGCCGAGCCTCTTGAGCACGTATCGCAGGTCGATATGCGCCTGGTCCAGCCGGATCCCCAGGTTCTGCTCTATGAACGGCACGTCGAAGCACTTGCCATTATAGGTCACGATCAGTCCATAGTCCCCGATGTCCGCTGAGAACTGATCGAGGTTCTGTCCCCGGACGTAGTGGCGGATCCTCCGGCCGTCGTAAAGGGCGATGGTCGTGATTACAGAGCCCTGCGCTGCGCTCAGGCCGGTCGTCTCGATATCCAGGTACGCGACGGTGTCGCGGAACTCCGGAAACATCCGCCAGTGCTGCCTGGCCGGTATCGCGCCGGCGAAGTGCCGGCAGTTCCCCGCGGCGAGTTGACGCCGGGAAATCTCCGCATATTGCACGAGGCGCGCGGCGCGCCCGCGAGACAACGGCAACCGGCCGGCTTCGGACGCGTCGTCCCAGGAATGGATGCCGCCCGACCAGAGCTCGCGCTCGGCCCCGACGCTGATTCCAGGAATGTGACAGAATGTGTTTTTCAGCATCGGCATGCCCATCAATGGCGACATTTGTCAGTCGGCGTTCCCGGCGCTTTCCTGGCCGAAGGAGTCAACTCGACACGAACGATGTTGCGGGAAGCCATTTGGACCTTTCGTGGTTCTGCTGCCGGACAACCGCGAGCCGCGCGGGCTTTCCGGCACATGCCGCACAGTATGGTCCGGATCGTCCGGGCGTGCAACGGCCTGGAGATCGACCAGACCAGCCTGGCCGGCACTCCAGGCCTACGCCTGCTCCATCACCCGCCGCTTGGCCGACTCAAATTCCGGTTCCGTCAGAATGCCGGCTTGGTAGAGGGAGACGAGTTTCTCCAGGTCAAGCGCGGCCTTGCCCTTGGCAGCCGCCGGTTTCTCGCCGGGTTTGCGGCGGTCGGGAATCGGTTTGCCGGCCGCTACTCCGCCCGTGGATCTCGGCGGCCCCGATTGCTTCGGAACCGGCGGCAACGGCGGCAACGCCGGCATGGCCGGGGCGGACTCGCCTTTCTGCTCACGCTCGTAGGCGGCACGCATGAGGTTGCGCAGGACCATCAGCAGCACATCGCCTTCCAGGTACGAACCCGGCGGGCGGAAGTAGAGCGTGCTGCCATCGACTATCCGCAGACTGCCGGGCGCCCCGACCAGGGCCTTCTGAACCCGCTGGGCATCGCGCAGCTTCAGGATCACATCCGGCGGCTGCTTGATGATGCTGTCCACGCCCCAGTGGCCGGCCAGCAGGCGCAACTCCGTCAGCGCTTCGACGACCAGCATCTCCTTGGGCGGTTCGCCAAAGGCATCCTTCAGATCGTGCATCAGCTCGGCCAGCATCTCCAGGCTGGTGCAGCGCGACATGCGGCGGTAGGCATCCAGCCGCTGGCGGTCGCCGGTGATGAACGAACGCGGGATCGACGCGGTCACGCCGATCTCCACGTGCGCTTCAGGCATGATCGGCCTGGGCTCCTTCTTCAAGGCCCGCGTCGCATCCTCCAGGAGCTGGCAGTACATCTCGTAGCCAACGGTGTTGATGTGGCCGGACTGCTCGGGACCGAGGATGTTGCCCGCGCCGCGGATTTCCAGGTCGCGCATGGCGATCTTGAAACCGGCGCCCAGGTGCGAGTATTCCTCGATCGCCTTGAGCCGCTTGGCGGCCACCGGCGTCACCGGCCGGTCGTGCGGCAGGATCAGGTAGCAGTACGCCCGGTGTTTCCAGCGCCCGACCCGGCCGCGAAGCTGGTGCAGTTCGCTGAGCCCGTAGCGGTCGGCCTCGTCGATGAACATGGTGTTGGCGTTGGGGATGTCCAGGCCGGATTCAATGATGGTCGTGGAGACGAGAATGTCGGCGTCGTGGCGGATGAACGCCAGCATGGCCTGCTCCATTTCGTCGTGTTCCATCTGGCCATGGCCGACGACGATGCGGGCGTCGGGCACGAGGCCCTGGAGCATCTGGGCGATGTCGTAGAGGTCGGCGATTCGGTTGTGGACATAGTATATCTGGCCCTCGCGGTTGAGTTCGCGGAGAACGGCCGCCTGCACGCGGTTCTTCTCGAAGGGCATGACCTCGGTGACGATGCTGCGGCGGTCCTGCGGGGCGGTGGTGAGCGAGGAGATGTCGCGCAGGCCAAGCATCGACATGTGCAGCGTACGCGGAATGGGCGTGGCCGACATGGTCAGCACATCCACCGTTCTGCGCATCTGCTTGAGACGTTCCTTGTGGGTGACGCCAAAGCGTTGTTCCTCGTCGATGACCACGAGGCCCAGGTCCGCGAATTTCACATCCTGGCTGAGCAGGCGGTGCGTGCCGATGAGCACGTCGATCTGTCCGGCGGCGGTGGCTTTGAGGATGTCCTTTTGCTGTTTGGGCGTGCGGAAACGGCTGATGCACTCGACCGCGAACGGATACGCGGCCATACGCTCGGAGAATGAACGATGGTGCTGCTCGGCCAGGACGGTGGTCGGCACGAGGACGGCCACCTGCTTGCCGTACTCGATGCACTTGAAGGCGGCCCGCATGGCCAGCTCGGTCTTGCCGTAGCCGACGTCGCCGCACAGCAGGCGGTCCATCGGCCGGTGCTTCTCCATGTCCTGCTTGATCTCCTCGGCGCCGGTCACCTGATCGGCCGTGGGCTCGTAGGGAAACTCGGCCTCGAACTCCTTCTGCCACTCGGTGTCGGGCGGGAAAGCCTCACCCAACTCCGCGGCGCGGGCGGCTTGCACCTCGAGCAATTCGGCCGCCATATCCATGACCGCCTCGGCAACCTTCGCCTTCTCCTTCTCCCAGACGCCACTGCCGAGGCGCGACAGTTTGGGGTGGCCGTGAAAGCCGCCGACATACTTCTGGATCAGGTTGATGCGATTGGCCGGAACGTGCAGCGAGGCGTTCTCCGCGAAACGAAGCGTTAGGTATTCCTCGTTCTTGCCGTCCTTGTCGATGGTGTGAATGCCGGTGAATTTGGCGATGCCGTGGGCGACATGCACGACATAGTCGCCGACCTGCAAATCGAGGAACGAATCGATCGGGCGCGAAGCGATGACCCTCTTGGTCCGCCGGCGCATCTCGTAGCGGTGGAAGAGTTCGTGGTGGCCGAAGAGGGCGAGCGGACGGTAGCCTTGCGTAGGGGCCGCTTCAGCGGACGCGTTACGGCTGACGGTACCCGCGTCCGCCGATGCCGACCCTGCATCGTGAACCTCGAACCCAGAACCCTCTTCCCACACAAATCCCCGATGCACATAGCCCACCTTGATCTCGATCCGCGGCCGCAGGCCCGGCTGCTCGACGTCCAGCAACTCGCTGAGTCGCTGCAACTCGCCGGTGTTCTCGCAAAGAATGGTAACGTCGTGCGTGCCGGCAAGTTCCTTGACCTCGGCCAGGGCTTTCTTGACGTCGGTCTCGAACTTCTGAAGCGAGCGGATGGGCAGTTTGACGGCCGGTGTCTCCTGCCCGCGGACGAGGCTCTGCAGCACCACGGATTCCTGGCCGAACTGTGAAAGCTCGACTCGCGTGAATCGGGCGGATTGTTCGAGAACGGCCGAAAGCGGATAGAGCCCGCGCACATCGGGCAAACGGTCGAAATAGCTGCGGGCCTGTTCTGCGATCTCCAGCGGCGCCCAGAGGACGACGATCGTCTCTTCCGGCAGGTACGACAGCAGGCTGACCGAGTCGCCGGCGTCGGGCAACAGGCCGCGCACGTCCATGAGTGTCATGCCATCGATGGTCTTGCCGGAGCCGAGCGTATCGAGGTCGAACATGCGGATCGACTCGAGCGTGTCGTCGAAGAAGTCGAGACGCACGGTCAGGCCCACCTGCTCGCCGGATTCCTCGAAATCGCCGGGGATGTAGATGTCGATGATGCCGCCGCGCACGGCGAAGTCGCCGGGAACCTCCACCTGCTCAAGCCGGTTGTAGCCGTGCTCGCTCAGCCAGACGATCAACTTCTCCGGCTCAAGCCTGTCGCCGGCCCGGAGCGTGCGGACAAGGCTGCCCACCTGCTTGCGCGATGGCACTGACTGCATCAGCGACTGGACGGAAGCAACAAGGAGAGGTGGTAGGATCCGCTTCAGCGGACGCGATCCGTCCCCGGCTGTGCGCCCCGCGTCCGCTGAAGCGGACCCTGCGGATTCTGAGTGCTGAGTGGCCCGGCCGTCTGTCTCTTCGTGCCTGCGTGCCTCCGTGCCTGCGTGCCTCGCGTCGCGCCCCGCGTCCGTTGAAGCGGACCCTGCGGATTCCGCCAGTCTCGCCACCGTCTTCAACCGGTTGGCCGCCTGTTCCTCGCTGACCCGGCCGAGGGATGCGGAAAGCTCGAGCGCAGAAAGAACCTGTGGCCGGCGGCCATGGAACAGCTCCATGTCGTCGGCGAGATCATCCACTTCATCCAGATGCCCGCAGAGGAGCAGGATCGGCCGCCCGAGCCAGCGATCCAGCGCCGCCGTGACCAGCGCCACGCTGGAGCCCCACAGGCCCGACGCCGTGACGGCGCGGTTCCGACGGACCAAGGCAGCCAGTTCCTCGAGCGCGCGCGCATTTACGAGCCGCTCGACGGCGGCCGGGGGTGCAGCAGTCATACTCGAGTGATTCTAGGTTGTCGCGGGCGTTTTGGGAACGACGACGGTCACTCCCTGTGTTGCAGCGCCTCTTCTCGTTCTTCCGCCAGCGTCTTGTCGTACTCCTCCTTGGTCAGCACCCGCTTCCGATACACCACCATTTCCTGCGGCGGTGTCCCGGCGGGAGCGGGGTCGAGCTTGATCGTCGGCAGTTCGCTGAAAGACAGATCGGCGCCGCTCACGCGGTCCGTGGCCACCGAAACGCTGCCGCCGGGGAGGATCAGGCCGGGCAATGAGGCTCCGTCCCACTGGGCACTGAATTGGAAGACCTTGCCGCGATAGCCGTCCTTGCCGAGTTCAATCTTGTAAGTTTCCTTCCGCTTGAGCGCCACCTCGGCGGGCGTCGTATAGGTCTGGTCGTTGACCTTCAGCGTCGCGCCCGATGGTTCGGACACGAACTTCACCTTCTGTGTTTCGCCGCGTAGCGCGGTGGCACAACCGGCGGCGAACATGCAGGACAGACCCGCGACGATGATGGCGGTGATTCGCACGGCAGCACTCATGGTTCTCGCTCCTTTTCGATGGGCGCAATGTTGATCTTGAGCAGTTCCTGTTCTCGGCGGCGAAGCTGGCCGCAGGCGGCATCAATGTCGCGGCCGCGGCTCTTGCGGACGTGGGCGTTGACCCCGGCGGTGCGAAGAACCTGCTGGAATGCCACGACATCCTCGGACAGCGGCCGCTGGTACGGCAGCCCTTCCACTTCGTTATACCGGATCAGATTCACATTGGCACGGATCGTCTTGCACAGGCGCGCGAGTTGGCGGGCATGTTCGGGGCGATCATTGATGCCGGAGAGCAGAATGTACTCGAGCGTAATCTCGCGGCCGGTCTTGTCGAAGTAGTAACGGGCGGCGTCCAGGATGTCGTCGAGGGCGAAGTGCTCGGCCCAGGGAATGAGCTCACGCCGCAGGACCTCGTTGGGCGCGTGCAGCGAGAGTGCCAGGTTGATGGGGAGACCTTCGTCGGCAAGTTCCCGGATCCGGGCCGGAATTCCCACAGTTGAGAGAGTTATCTTGCGGGCGCCGATATTGAACGCGAGCGGATCATGCAGAATGCGCAATGCCCGCATCACATTTGCAGAATTTGCAAGCGGCTCGCCCATCCCCATGAGCACGACATGATCGATCCGCTCCCCCTGCTGGCCGATGATCCGGTTCAGCGCAAACACCTGTTCTACGATCTGGCCGGGCGAAAGGTTTCCTTGAGACCCGATCACCCCGCTGGCACAGAATCGACACCCGACCGGACACCCAACTTGAGAGCTAACACAGGCGGTGCGGCGATCGCCATCGGGGATCATGACGGTTTCCGCATTTCTCCCATCTTGCCATGTGATCAGGAGTTTGATCGTTCCGTCTGTTGCCTGCTGATGGCGAGCGATGACCGCCTTGTCGAACTCGACCCGGTCGGCCAGGAATTGTCTATCGGATTTCCGGAGATTCGTCATGGCACCGACATCGGTCGTTGATTTTCCATAAACCCAGTCGCAAACCTGCCGGGCGCGAAAAGCCGGCCAACCCCAGGATTGAGCCAGTCGGGCGAATTCGGCGGGCAAAAAATCAAAAAAACGTTGCGCTTCGATATGTGTCTTGGTTTGTGGCATACAATTTGTTATGTTCAGCTTCCAACCGCAGGTCGGCGGATCTTGCGAGGTACGAGGCGGAGACAGAGCGCACGACAACTCCCCTCCCGACATCAGCGGCCGGAAGCGAGTGTATCAATGACGGCGCCGAATATCCATGTTGCTTTGTCGGAAGTGGCCGTAGTGGGTGATCGATGGCAAGCGGGTGAGTCGGCGTTGCCGCCGTGTGCGGTGAGCGTGAGGCCGATTATGGTGGATCTTCCCCAGAAACCTCTGGTCGGTTTCAGCGATGAGGAGTTGTTGTCGGCGCACCTGACCGGCGACAGCAAGGCGTTCGCCACGCTGGTCCAGCGCTACGAGCGAGAACTGTTCCACTTCCTGGCCAGATTCCTGGGCGATCGCAACGCGGCGGACGATGTGTTCCAGGAGACCTTTTTGCAGGTCTACCAGTCGGCGGGACAGTTCGATGCACAGCGGAAGTTCCGGCCGTGGTTGTTCACAATAGCGGCGAATAAAGCCCGCGACCTGATCCGCACCCAATCCCGCAAACACACAAGTCCCTTGGAGGCCGCCATCAACCGTGGCGACGAGGAGAGCGGCCGCTTCGTCGATCTCATGCAATCGGACGACGTCAGACCTGGGACCGAAATGGAACAGGCCGAGCTCCAACAGCTTGTCAAAGAGACAGTTATGGGACTCGATGACAATCTGAGAGAGATTATCCTGCTTGCCTATTTTCACCAGTTTTCCTACAGACAGATCGGCGAGATGCTGAATATCCCGTTGGGAACGGTGAAATCGAGGCTTCATGCGGCGGTTGCGCAATTTGCAGCACATTGGCAGAATCTTCCTCAGAACAAACTACCGGTGTAAGTAGTAGTAGTCTATGACGATAGACTTGTGTCGGAGTCGGCCGGGACATCACGTCAAAGGCTCCCCGGCGATTTAGTGACTCGCCACCAGCCGGTTGCAGAGGCCGCGGGGTACGGAGTCGAGCAGGAGTCCGTGTGGCGTATAACGCCAACAGGCTTTTTGCGTCGAACCGTGCGATGCAGTTCCCGCTCCGGCGCTGTCGAGGTTGAGTTGGAGATGTGCGTGCTAATGGTACGGGTGATGATGGTGTCACCCCATGCAGTTGGAGAGTCTAATGCTTGGACTCAAAGAAGAGGACCAGAAAGCGTTGGATTGGATCATGCAATGCCGATCGGACGGTAGCCTTCTTGACCATGCAGCCTGGGCTCTGGCGGCCAGCGAAATTGACGACCGTCGGCTTCGCAGCATCGGGTGTCTGCTCGACCTTCTGGGCGAGTGCGCTACGTATGAACCCCCGGAAAATCTGGCCGGCCGAACGCTGGGGAGGATTGAGGCCCACCGCGCGATGCTGGTTTCGCCCCCGGCGTCGAACTGCCCGATGAATGAGCCGTTGGAGACTTGAGCAAAGCCGGAGCAAGCCGGGTTGGTACTGCTCAGCTTTCCTGTCTGGCATCCGGGCAACGTGTTGCCGGCTCAGTTCGAACGGTTCGCCCCCTGACTCCCTACCGTAGCGTGCTTGCGTTTGATCACTTTCGCCCCTGGCGCCACCTTGGCTCTTGCTGGCACCTTCTGCGTGCTGACCACGGTTGTTCTAGCCCGACCTTCGCACTTCCCGAAAAAACATGCCGATCCATCGCCGCATTTCCGCGATATCAGCGTGCCAATGCGGGTGGTGTTTCCAAAACCGGTGTGGTGAAGACCTACCCCCTTGAAATGGCCCCCGGCGATCTGAGATAACAACAAAATGTTTCTCCGCCACACCACCCGCAAGAAGAACGGTAAGGTCCATCGCTACTTCAGCGAACCGCCGCATCGGCCAGGGCCAGTATACGCAGCGCCAGGTGATGTATCTCGGCGAGATCAACGACAGCGAGCAAGCCGCCTGGCGAAAGACGCTCCAGGTCTTCGACGAGGACCGCGGCCAGTATTGTTCGCTCGCGCTGTTTCCCGACGACCGCGTGCTCCCGGCGGACGCGGCCGATGCCATCTCCGTCAAGCTCACCGAGATGCAGTTCCGCCGCCCCCGGAGCTTCGGCAATTGCTGGCTGGCCTGCCTGATCTGGGATGAACTGCAACTGTCGCGATTCTGGAAGCCGCGACTG
>JBEKVL010000222.1:0-8677 GCA_049514055.1 Tepidisphaeraceae bacterium
TACCCCGTGATTCATGCACCTTGACGATTGCCGGAAATCGAAGCTAATCTGAGGAGATACCCCGCGTCGGGTATGACTGCGGATTCTGGCAATCGACGACTGTCGCCGCGATCGGTCAGCACTTGCCAACTGTCGGCAACTGAGAGGAGGCGTGTAAAATGGCGTCGCCCCAAACCATCACGAAACTCATCGACGATCTCGACGCGTCCGCGGCCCGAGTCCGTTACGGGGCCGCCAGGCAGTTGCAGAGCCTCGGCAGGCAGAACCCCGCCCTGCTCTATCCGCATTGGGACCAGTTCGTCGCCCTGCTCGACAACCCGCGCACGATTCTGCGCTGGATGGCCGCGGCCATTCTGGCCGACCTCGTCAGCGTGGACCGGGAATGCAAGTTCGACAGACTCTTCCGACGCTACTTCCGGCCGATTCGTGAACATGTCATGATCGCGGCCGCCAACATCATCAGGTACACCCCGACCATCGTGGCTGCCCGGCCCGACCTGGCCGACAAGATCGTTCGCGAGATACTCACGGTCAAGTCCGCCCGCTATCAGACGCCGACTTGCCGCGATATTGCCATCGGCCACGCCATCATCGCCCTGGGCGGGATTCACCCCGGGCGCGCATCGCAGGCCGCGATCCTGCGGTTTGTGCAGGAGCAGGTGGGCAATGACCGTCCGGCCACGCGGAAGAAGGCCCAGGCGCTTCTCAAGCGGCTTGGCAAAGGCCGCCTGAGCCCGCCGGCTGCAACCAAATCCCCGCCCGGGCGTAATAATTCCTGAACAATGGTGTTCCAGACACCGGACGCCCAAACTATGATGACAGGCACACTGCAAAGAACCGGCTACGATATCAGGAGATTGGAATTGCCTCTCACCCACGCCGATGCCGTCGCCGCCGCTTCCGCGGAAGAACCGCGGAAACCGCGCACGATCACCAAGGTGTCGATCGTCATCCCCGTCTATAACGAACAGAACACGATCCAGACGATTGTCTCGCTGGTCCTGCACGCGCCGCTACCCGGCAACCTCAGGCGGGAAATCATCTGCATCAACGACTGCTCGCAGGACCGCACCCGCGAGAAACTGGATGAACTGCCGCGGCTGTTCCCCGATGCCGACATCCGCATCGTCCACAAGGACGTGAACCAGGGAAAAGGCGCGGCCCTGCGCGACGGCTTCAAACTGGCCGGCGGCGATGTCGTGCTCATCCAGGATGCCGATCTCGAGTACGATCCGGCCGACTATCCCACATTGCTCCAGCCGATCCTGGACGACAAGGCCGACGTGGTCTTCGGCTCGCGCTTCATGGGCGGCGAGCCGCATCGCGTGATGTATTTCTGGCACACGCTGGGCAACCGCTTCCTGACGACCCTGAGTAACATGTTCACCAACCTGAACCTCACGGACATGGAAGTCTGCTACAAGGTCTTCCGCAAGGAGGTTCTGGAACAGCTGTCGCTCAGGTGCAACCGTTTCGGTTTCGAGCCCGAGGTGACCGCCAAGGTCGCCCGCCTTCGGCCGCGCGTGCGCATCTTCGAGGTCGGCGTCGCCTACTACGGCCGGAGCTACGAAGAGGGCAAGAAGATTACCTGGCGAGACGGTATCAAAGCCGTCCTGGCGATCGTGCGCTTCCGGTTCTGGGACTGAGCGGTGGGCCAATGCAAAACGCAAAATGAAAAATGCAAAATGAAGAGGCGTGTGCCAAGTCAAAGTGCAAAATGAAGAACACAAAATGAAGACCGACACGGCGACTTCATTTTGCATCTTTCACTTTGCACTTCTCATTTCGCCGCTAGGCGACAGTCGGCAGCGAGGCCAATCCCTTGTCGATGTCGGCCTGCGGCAGATCGAAATCCTCCAAGTCGCCGGCGAGGTACTGGTCGTAGCTGCCCAGGTCGAAATGCCCGTGGCCGGAGAGATTGAAGACGACGCACGTCTCCTTGTTCTCGGCCTTGGCCTTCTTTGCCAGGTCGATGGCGGCCTTGACGGCGTGGGCGCTCTCGGGGGCGGGACAGATGCCCTCGGCGCGGGCGAAAGTCACCGCCGCCTCGAAGACCTCGTTCTGCTTGTAGGCAACGGCGTCGAGGAGCTTCAGGTGGCGAAGCAGCGAGATCACCGGGGCCATGCCGTGGTAGCGCAACCCGCCGGCGTGGATGGCCGTGGGCATGAAAATGTGTCCAAGTGTATACATCTTGGCCAGCGGGGCCATGCCGACCGTGTCGCCCAGGTCGTAGGCGTATTTCCCCCGCGTGAGCGACGGGCAGGCGGCCGGCTCGACGGCCAGCAGGCGCGGGCCGTTGCCCTTGAGCACTTCAGGCACGTACGGCAGCACGATGCCGGCCAGGTTCGATCCGCCGCCGGCGCAGCCGATGATGACGTCGGGCTTGTCGCCGGCGATCTTGAGTTGCTGCTGGACCTCCAGGCCGACCACGGTCTGGTGCATGCAGACGTGGTTGAGTACCGAGCCCAGCGAGTAGTGGGTGTCCTCGCGCATGGCGGCATCTTCGACGGCCTCGGAGATGGCGATGCCCAGCGAGCCGGAGCAGTTGGGATCTGCAGCCAGAATCTTCCGGCCGGCGTTGGTGTCGGTGGAGGGCGAGGCGACGACGTCAGCGCCCCACAGCTTCATCAGCGATCGCCGGTAGGGCTTCTGCTGATAGGAGCACTTGACCATGTACACCTTGCACTCCAGGCCGAAAAGGTCGCAGGCGAATGCCAGCGCACATCCCCACTGGCCGGCGCCGGTTTCGGTCGCGATTCGCTTGATGCCCTCGATCTTGTTGTAGTAGGCCTGGGCGACGGCGGTGTTCGGCTTGTGCGAGCCCGCCGGCGACACGCCCTCGTACTTGTAATAGATTCGGGCGGGGGTCTTGAGGGCGGCCTCGAGGTACTTGGCGCGGATGAGCGGCGTGGGCCGCCACATGGCCAGCTTCTCGCGAACCGCATCGGGGATTTCGATCCATCGTTCGGTGCTGACTTCCTGCATGATCAGGCCCATGGGGAACAAGGGGCGCAAATCATCCGGGCCGAGCGGTTTGCCGGTGCCGGGGTGGAGATGCGGCGGAATGGGCTGAGGCAGATCGGCGGCCACGTTGTACCACTTTTGCGGAATGTCGCGAGCCGAGAGAAGAATGCGATGGTCGTCCACGAATGTCTCCTTGGATTGAAGAGCGCGTATTCGTACCGGAAAAGAAGCGATCACGCAATCCGGTCATGGTCGGGCGGGGTGGCGGACCTCGCGTCACGACGCGGCGGGGCAACCAAAAGCTGAGGCAATTCAATTGAACCACCGCACGCCCAAAGTCATCCTCCCGAGCCGTCATATCTCCGGGTTCCCCATGGTTTGCCGATGTGCCATCCGTTCTCCACTCCGCTCGCGCCGTTGCCCGTCCGCGTCTGTGCGGAGAACTTCCGGTACTAAACCCCTGCGCCGCCGTGGATCGGTGAAACCCCTGAATGTCCGACTCGCCCGCCCGGCCGCGTGCCGTCAATCCGCCTTCACCTGGCTGACGATTACACGGGAGATGGAGGTCTCGAGGATGTCCAGGGTGATGGCCAGCACATCTGCCTTGCCGGTGCGGCGGCGGTAGAGGGCGGTGGTCTCGCACAGGGTCACGATGTCCTCGACCTCGGCGGCGTTGGTGACGGCCGACATGACGCGGGCCTCGAACTGCTCGGGGGTGAGGCCCGAGAGGACGCAGCCGAACTGGCGGGCTTCGTCGAGATAGAAGCGGCAGACGGCCTCGAGAACGCGGTTGGCCCGGGGGGACAGTTCCCGCTTTTCGGTTTCGATCAGCGCCGGGCCGGGCAGAACGAGCTTGATGCCGAAGAGGTTGTCCAGGGCGCTGTCGGGCAGGAGAGAGGTGGCGGTGCCGATGACCAGGACATTGGCCAGGCCGCTGGTGCTCTCGATCAGGGCTTCAAGCTCGGCCTGGATCTCTTCGTCCTCCTGGTCGAAGGCGAGGTCGACCGAGGGCAGGAGGAGCATCACTTTCTCGTCGCGGTAACGGGTGACGATGCTTTTGGCCTTGGCCAGGGCGTCGGGGTTGCGCGGATTGTAGACGGTGATGAGGCGGTCGAGCTCGGCGCGTTTGGCGATGACGGCGGCCAGGGTCTTCTTGCCGGTGAGATGGCCGCCGATGATGAGAATTTCGTTGCCGACCCGGAGGGTCTGGTAGTCTTTGGGATGCCGGGCGCGGTCGATGAGGTCGGCGATGGAGTTGAGGAGGTCGTCGAGTCCGGCGAGTCTCGGATTCAGGGATTCGACGCTGCTCACCTCGATCGACAGGGCAATGTGTTCCTTGCGTTTGCGTCGCTCCATGAGGAATTCGATGAGGATCGGCGCGCAGACAATGGCGCCGATTGCGGTGGACAGAACGAGGGCTTCTTCAACGTAGAGCGAGAGGTAGGGGTTGGGTTCGGTCTTGGGCCCGTTGGCCGCGGGCACCGGGCCGGCAGTGGCGGATGCCGTCGGGGCGGCGGGTTGGGTGGTTGCGAGGGGCTGGGTGGTGGCCGGGGAAGTGGTTCGCGTGGTCTGGGCGAGCAGGGGGCAGGCAGCCAGCGCGAGAAGCAGGACGGTGACGATCCATCGGGTCTCGACCATGGGGGCATTGTAGTGTTCCATCACACGACGTGCGATGGGTGAGACGAGAGACAAGAGTGTCTGTCGCGCTGTCGCCCTGCCCTAACGCACGGTGCCGCCCGGGGCGACGGTGCGGATCACCGGGGCGGCCGGGTGCGGCGAGGGAGTGCCGCTCATGGCGCCGTGGATGCGTTCGAGTTTGCCGTGGTCCTGCTGGAGTTTGGCAACCTCGCGGCGGAATTCGCCGAGGCTGCCGAGGTGCTTGTCGACCATCATCTGCACCATGGCATCGATCTGAACCTGCATCTGCGAGAGTTTGCCGGCGAAGTCCGCCTGCAGGCTCCGAAGGGCCCGGCGCACTTCCGGGTCGTCGATGTGGGCCAGATCCAACGGCGGCAAATTTGCGGTGCTCGAGTCGGGCATGTGTACTCCTGGTTTCGGGACCGGTGCAGATGTGACGGGCGTATTCTACCTGTGGACATGGCACAATTGAAAGAAGAAAATTCGCGGAGATACTGTTGCCAGAGGTGACCCCTATGAAGAACGTGGTTCTGGCTCTCATGGCCCATCCGGACGACGCCGAGTTCTACTGCGCCGGCACGCTGATTCGTCTGGCGGAGCTCGGGTGGCAGGTACACATCGCCACGGCGACGCCAGGTGATTGCGGGACGATGATTCACACGCGCTGGGACATCGCCTCGATCCGCACGCGCGAGGCGGGCAAGGCCGCCCGGCTCATGGGCGCGACCTATCACTGTCTCGACGAGCGCGACGGCATGGTCGTCTTCGACAAGGCGGCGCTGGGCAAGACCATCGACCTCTTCCGCAGGGTCACGCCGCAGCTCGTCTTCACCCATCCGATCCGCGATTACATGATGGACCACGAGCAGGTGAGCCAGCTCGTGCGGGCGGCCAGTTTCGTCTTCGGCGCGCCGAATGTCTCGCAGGTGCCGCGGCACCCGCACGCGGCCGTTCCGCACGTCTATTTCACGGACCCGGTCGAGGGGATCGACCAGCAGGGCCGCCCGGCCGAGATCGGCACGCTCGTGGATATCAGCAGGCAGATCAAGCTCAAGACCAGGATGCTCGCATGTCATGCTTCGCAGCGCCAGTGGCTGCGGGCGCACCATGGAATTGATGAGTACGTCGACGCCATGAAACGCCTGAGCCAGACCAGGGGCACGGACCTCGGGGTGAAGTACGCCGAAAATTTCGTGCAGTACCGGCCGCATTCGTACCCGGCCGACGATCTGCTCGCCAGGCTCTTCGGAAAGGGGACGAAGTAATGGCCACGGCGCTGACGATGCTCAACACGATCAAGGGCTCGTTGCTGCAGGGCTTCTACCCGGCGGGGTGGGATCTGCGCCGGATCGACCGCTGTTGCGGGCTGGGACTCAAAGGTGTCATGCGTCGCGGCAAGTGGTGGCACCGGGCATTTACGCCGGTGGCGGTCGGCAATGTGGCCGAACTGGACGGCCGTATGGGCGATGCCATTGCCGACGAGATCGAGTGTACCCGGCGCGAGGGGCGCCGGTTGGCATTGATCCTGCCCGTCGGGCCGATGGGGATGTATCGCACGGTGGTGGCCCGGCTGAAGAAGAGCCGCACCGCGTGCGATCATGTGAGCACGTTCAACATGGACGAGTGGTCGGATGCGAAGGGCAACACCATGCCGGGCAATCAGCCCGGCGGGTTCGAGCATGCAATGAAGGCGGCACTTTTCGAACCGCTGGGCCGGCTGACGGTTCCACCGCGGCAACGGAATTTCGCGCTGCGGGCGAATCTGCCGACGTATGCGGCGAAGATCGGGAAACTCAAGGCCGGCGGCGGCAGGTTGGTGACGGTCTACGGCATCGGGCGGGTGTGTCACATAGCGTTCTGGGAGCCGCAACTGGCCGGGGAGTATCCGGTTCCGGCCGACTGGAAGCGGCAGACGCACAAGCTGGGCGTGGCCCTGCATCCGCTGACCGTCGAGCAGAACGCAATCACGTCGTTCAACAGCCGCCTGACGCTGGTGCCCTGTTTCGCCAACACGATTGGGCCGGGGCTTTTCCTGCAGAGCGATTTCTGCATCGGCGGGGCCGACGGGGCCTATCCCGAGCGTGGTGCGATGTGGCAGGGGATGAGCCTTTGCATCACGCTGCAATATGGACCGACACCGTGGCTGCCGAGCACCTGGATGCCGACGATGCCGGGGCGGCTGATCTTCATGAAGGAACTGGCCGGGCCGCTGGAGCCGGATGCGCATTGAGCGCGGTCTTTCGCCACGATGACCGGTTGTAGCCGCAATCGTTGATCGCGGTATTCCCCGTTGCGATCAACGATCGCAGCCACAGTCGTCCCTACCCGCTCGCCGATATCCGGGGTCACACGGCTCACTCCGCTCAACGCCGCTGATGTGCCGACGTACCAACTGCAAAGGAGCCTTCCCATGCCGTCGATCTCCCGTCGCCGCATTCTCGCCGCCGCGTCGGCCGCACTGGCCGCGCCGTATGTCATTCCCGCGTCCGCGCTCGGCGCCGATGGCCGGCCTGCGCCGTCCAACCGCATCACCATGGGCTGCATCGGCCTGGGCGGCCGGGGGACCGTCGACATGGGCGCGTTCCTCAGTCGCGATGATGTGCAGATCGTTGCGCTGTGCGATGTGGATGCGGGCAGCGACCGCTATGAGGACAACTGGGTGCGCGGTCTGGCGCCGGCGGTCGATACCGTCGCCAGGCGCTACGGCGGGAAACCGCCGGCCGGCTACCGTGATTTCCGCCAGCTTCTGGAGCGCAAGGATCTCGACGCCGTCTGCGTCGGCACGCCGGACCACTGGCACGCGGGCATCACGGTGATGGCGGCCGCTTCCGGCAAGGATGTCTACTGCGAGAAGCCCATGTCGCTGACCGTGGCCGACGGCCGGGCAATGGTGGATGCGGTGCAGCGCTACGGCCGCATTTTCCAGTGCGGCAGCCAGCGGCGCTCCAGCCCTCAGTGCCGGCATGTGTGCGAACTGGTGAGAAATGGCCGCATTGGCAAACTCCAGACCGTGCGCGTGGGCCTGCCCGGCCAATACTGGCTCCGCAAGAACGCGAAGTCCACCTTCGACCCCGAGCCCGTGCCCGAAGGCTTTGACTACGACATGTGGCTCGGCCCCGCGCCGGAAGCGCCGTATACCTATAACCGTTGCCACTGGAACTTCCGCTGGAACCTCGACTATTCCGGCGGCAACGTCACCGACTGGGGCGCGCACATGGTCGACGTGGCTCACTGGGGCATGGGAACCGAGCACACCGGGCCGGTCGAGGTCGAAGGCAAGGGCACGTTCCCGCCGCGCTCGCGCGTGTGGAACGCGGCCGAGAGTTTCGAGTTCACCTGCACCTACGCCGGCGGCGTGAAATTGATCGTCAAGAGCGGCGGCCCGACGCGCTTCGAGGGCACAAACGGCTCGCTCGATTTCGAGGGCAAGCTCCCCCCGGAACTGGCCCAGGAAACCATCGGCCCCGGCGAGATTCACCTGTACGACAGCCGCGACCACCACGGCAACTTCATCGAGTGCGTCAAGACCCGCCGCATCACCGCCGCCCCGGCCGAAGTGGCCCACCGCTCAATCACGCCCTCGCACCTCGGCAACATCGCCATGCAAGTCGGCCGGAGATTGCGCTGGGATCCGGCGGCCGAGCATTTCATCGACGACGACGCGGCCAACCGGATGCTCTCGCGGGCGTATCGGGGGACGTGGAAGGTGTGAATTACTTCATCATCTCCGCGACCGTGCTCTTGATCGCATCCGCCCAGATCTGGTAGCCCTTGGCATTCGGGTGCAGGGCGTCGGGCATGATCTCCTTGGTCAGCACGCCGTCCTTGTCGAGGAACTTCTCGCCGATGTCCAGGTACTTGACGGTCTTGCCGCCGTCGTCGAGCTTGGCGATGTCGGCGTTGATGGCCTTGATGCGGGCGCGGGCGGGGTTGTCGGCGGCCGGGGAGCGGGGGAAAATACCCAGCAGCAGGATCTTCGTCTTGGGCAGTTGCTTTTGAAGCTCCGTCACGCAGCCGGTGATGCCGGCCACGATCTCTTCGTTGGTGTTGCCGCCGAGGTTGTTGGTGCCGATCA
>JBEKVL010000223.1:0-8676 GCA_049514055.1 Tepidisphaeraceae bacterium
CGTGCCGAAGAAGCGGTCGAAGCCGTGGTCAATCGGTCCCCCTTCGATGCGTCGAGAGAAATCCACGCGCTGGACCGCTTCCACGCCATCGCCGCGGATGGGTTGGCCGTCCTTGTCGAAGAACGTCAAGCCGACGTGCCACTTGCCGACGCACGCCGTGGTGTAGCCATTGGCGCGGAGCATGGCCGGCAGCGTGAGCCGGCCGGGTGCGATGAGCGACGGGCCGCCGACGCCCGTGAAGACCGTGCCGCCACGCGGGACGCGGAAGGCCATTTGCCCCGTCATCAGGCTGTAGCGCGCGGGGGTGCAAACGGCGGCCGGGCTGTGGGCATCGGTGAACCGCATCCCCTCGCGCGCCAGACGATCGAGGTTGGGCGTGGGGGCTTTGGCCCGGTCGTTGTAGCAGTTCACGTCACCGTAGCCAAGGTCATCGGCGAGGATGAGGACGATGTTGGGCTTTGACGGCAGCGCAGCGACAGCGTTTAGCACCACCGAAACCAGGAGCGAGGTAAACAGGAGTACTCGGATGTTCATAAATCTTCCTTCGCCATTTCGTGGCAACTCACGCTCGAAGAGTCATTCAGCGCGGTCCCGCAGGCAGGTGTTCGATGAGATAACGGGCGATCAGCATGCGAACGTGAGTGAGCGAACCCTTACCCTCGGATAGTCCATGATCGCGATTGGGATAGACGAAGTAGTCGAAGCGTTTGCCCAGGGCGATGAGCCGGTCCACCAACCCTTCGGTGATCTCGATGTGCGTATTGGTTTCGCCCGAGCCGGTGATGATCAGCAGGTCGCCGCGCAGGCCCTCGGCATAGTTGATCGGCGCGCAGGTGCGGTAGCCCTCGGGATTGTCCTTGGGCGTGCGCATGTAGATCTCCTGATACTCGGCGTTGTAATACTGCGGCTGAGGCTTTGGCACGACGGCGATGCCGACGTGATAAACGTCCGGCTTGCGGAACATCGCGTTCAGTGTATTCGAGCCGCCGCCGCTCCAGCCCCAGATGGCCACGCGCGAGAGGTCCACGAACGGGCAGAGACGCGCCAGCGTCTTCAGGCCCGCGGCCTGCTCCTCGGTCGAGAGCGGCCCGAGGCTGCCAAAAACCGCCCGCCGCCACGCCGCCCCCTTGGGCGCAGGAGTGCCCCGATTGTCCATCGTAACCACGATATAGCCCAGGTCGGCCACCGCCCGGTGAAAGAGTGCTTGCCCGCTACCCCAGTCATCCAGCACCGTTTGTCCGGCCGGTTCGCCATAGACGTACACCAGTACGGGGTACTTCTTCGCGGGATCAAACTCGCGCGGTTTGATCATCCAGGCGTCCATCTCCACGCCGCCGATGTCGAGTTTGAGGAACTCGGTGGGCCGTGCGATCAGCGGCTTGATCCTGGCGGCCGGAGTGGCGTTGTCCTCCAGCACGCGCACGCTCCGGTGCTCCGGCAGTTGCACCAGGTCAATGACCGGCGGCTTGTCGAAGGTGGAATAGGTGTGGAACGCCCAACGGCTGTCGGGAGAAAACACATAGCGGTGCGAGCCGGGCTGGTCCGGCGGCGTCAACCGTTCGGGCGCGCCGGTTCCCTCAAGGCGAGCGCGGTAGAGGTAGCGCTGCGTCGCGTTGGTCGGCGATGCGAAATAGTAAAACCATCCGTTCTTGTCATCCACCTGGCCGCGAGCGATGACGTCGCTGCCCGCCGGTGTGATCGGCGTGATGCTGGAACCATCCCGCGAGACGACATAGGCGCGCCGCCAGCCGTCCCGCTCACTGATGATGACAAACGCCTGGCCGCCGCGAATCCACTCCAGTCCTTCGTTGGCCGACGGCTCCATATCCACCCAGGCGGGATCGGTTTCCGCGTAGGCTTTGGCGATCGCGCCGGTGCGATGGTTGGCGAGCAGGAATTCCCGCGCATCCCGAGAGCGGCTCAGTTTCTCGACCAGCAATTCGTCGGAATTCCCGGCCCAACTCACTTGGTTGAGATAGAAGCTCCCCGGTTTGTCAGCCAGCCCGATCCAGCGCGTGGGACCACCTTCCACGCCAACAACGCCTATACGCAGGGTGGAAATCGGCCCGCCGATCCGTTCATATCTTGTTTCCCGGAAAGTGCGATAGGTCGGGTCGCCGGGCACCAGGACCGCCCGTTTCGGGACGGCCGAGGAGTCGGACTGGACATAGGCGATCCATTTGCCGTCGGGACTCCAACTGGCCCGGTGGCCGTTTTCGATGGTCCCGGGATCGCCGTCTTTGGTCAGCGGAATCGTCCGGCCGCTGGCAATGTCGAGCACGATCAAATCCGCGCCGCGCGTTGCCAGAAGCCGTTGGCCGTCCGGCGAAAAGGCATTTGCATCAAACCAAAGCCCAAGGCCATCATCCAACGGGCGCAACGCACCCGACTCGGGCTCATACAGCCAATGGCCGCTCCTGCGCTGGCCTTCGGTGACGTCCCCGTGCAACAAGAACCGGTTACCCGACGGCGCACGCTGGAACCACAACAGCTTCAGCGGCCGCGAGCTACCGGGAAGGACGAGCTTCTCACTGGGCACCACGACTGTGCGTTGGCCGCCGGCGGAATCGTAACTCGCGACCTCCGTTCCAGTCGCGCCGGCGGGCGTCTCCAATTTCAGATAACCCGAGCCGTCCGGCAGCCAGGTCGCGCGAAAGGTGCGCATGGCAAACTCGTTTGCCTCGTAAATCGCCTTGATCCGCGGCTCGATTTGCGCCAGCAAGCGGGCGCTTTCTTCCGCCGAGGTGCCGGCTGCTTGTGCCGGTCGGGTGAACGATGTCGCCACCAGGAACGCCAGCAACAGGGCGGCGACGGGTATGAGTATGTATTTCATGCTATCTCCGACGGTTGGCGACTGCGAGAGCGATGGAAATGAGTGCGATTTTCATCAGGGTCACTTTTTGAGTTGTCTCAGTTCTGCCATGGCTTCGGCCAGACCCTTGCCGATGCCGCCGAGGATTTTTGCCGAGCCGAGATAGTGGAACTCGAAGTTGGAAATGCCCTTCTCCAGCACCTGCCGCTCCCGCTCGGTGAGGCCTTCCAGACGAAGTTTCTCCAGCGCGGCCTTTTCCTCGGCAGGTTTCAATTTGCCTTCGGTCGCGAGCTTTTTCGCCCGTTGTCTGATCGCATCATCCTTCGCCTTGGCCGCAGTCAGTTCGCGGTCCCAATACTTCTCGGCCAGCACGGCCGCGACGTTGCCTTTGAACTCCGGCAACTGCGCCGGGGCGGCCATGGCATCGCGGAAGTTCTGGTGCGTCGCCTTGTAGCGCTGCTGGTCGGGGCCATACTCCGCCGTCGGCCCGCCCACGCCGAGCACACCGATGACGAAGGGCAGCTTCGGCGCGTTCAAATCCTTGCGCACATCGCGAATGAAGTGCGCCATCACCGTGCTGTAGGCGTCGTAGCCGCCGGGCTTGTCGCGATTCGGATAGGTGCCGGAGTCCACCATGTCGTTCCAGCCTTGGAACCAGACAAAGCCGGCCAGTTCGTAGCCCTGCGCGGCATCGTAATCCGGCACCACGCGTTTGATGTCACCGAGTACCTTTTTCACATGCTCGACCATCAGGCGGTAGTATACGCCTGTTTCCTTTTCCTTCGCGGCTTTGATGGCCGCGAGATCTTTGCCCTGTTTTTGGAACGCGGCGAGTTGTGTTTCATTGAACACATACGGCCCGGCGCTGGGCGGGCGGAAGTCGGTGTTCAGGCTCTTGCCGCCCCACGAGGTCTTGATGAGCAGAATGGGCGCGTCCGTGAACTTCTGCATGTAGACGCCAAAGGTGAACTCCGGCCCGATCTTCGGCCCGTTCTGGTTTGCGCCAAAACCCGCCGTCAGCTTCCCCATCTGCTCCACGTCCGCGCAGCCGATGGACGAAATCCACACCCGCTCGCAGACCTTTGGCTTCCCGTCCGCGCCCAGCATCTCCGCAAGCATCGGCTGCGTGGCGGGGTCCATGCCGATGTGCTCAAAGGTGCTGACCTTGGCCTGTCCCTGCATGTTGGACTGCCCGGCGAGGATGAAGATTTGCAGCGGTTTGCCCGCCGCCATGGCGGGAAGGCCGGCGGCCAACGTGGCGAGGAGGAATAGCGGGATGAGTTTAAGTTTTGGTGTGTGTTTCATGGTTCAGTTCCTTCTGTAGATGGGCGTGCTTGCCCACGGGCTGGTTACCAGTTAGTCGTGGGCCTCAAAAGGCTCCTGTCCGGGAATGTACCAGTGCAGTTCCTCGGTGCCTTCGCCCGGCACGAAATGGCACTGGAACCACTTGCGATGGATAAGGGCCTCGGCGAACTCCTGCGGGATACACAACTCCAAGTCTTGCGAGATGGTGCAACAGCCTTGCAGCACCGATTTTCGGGAATAATACCCGTCGGTGAAGCCGCCGAGGTCGATGGCGACACGTCGCCTGCTGCCGGGTTTTAGGGCGAAAGCCGCTACGATCTCCGGCGGGATCGAGAACCGTTCCACGTTACCACCGCGAGCCAGCAACGATTGTCGCCATCGGCGGCCAGACTTCTCCAGCCACAATTCCAGCCATCCGTGCAGCGACTCGGCCAGAGGTTTCAGTGGTGGATCGCCCGGGAGACTTGGATCAAACGTAGCGACCGAATGCGGCGGATTAATGCAGTCAACGCAGTGCATGTAGAGGCATCCGCCACTTGCCAGCGGCACCAGACCATTGGACCAGGACTCCGTGCCATCCTCGGCCGGCTGCGAGTACTGTTGATAGAGCGCCACGATGTCAGGCCGACGATAGTCCGGCGGAATCAGCGGCACGCCTTCAAGGCCGTAATCTGGACCGAAACCGCCATTGCCCACCTCCAGGTACAGCCGGCGCAGCAATTCCGGCAGCGCGAAGCCCAGAACGCACTCGGCCGCATCCAGCTCGGCGAGGGTGGCTGGCGGCGAGATGACCGGCATGGGCTCCACCCATGTCGCGGCATCGACCGCGTGGAGCGGATCGGAGACCCGAGCCTTGAGGCGTGCGAGAAGCTCATCTGTCGTGTACATACTGAGAATCCGCGGGAAGAGCTATGGCGCCGCCTGGCGCGTGACGATGGGGACGTAGCCGACCTCCAAACCCGGCGGCGGGGTGACGATCAGGGCCGGGTCGATCTCTGCCAGTTTTCCCGTCGTGGGCGGCGGCAGGTACTCGCGGTCCTTCTTCCAGGTCTTGTGGATCTTCTCCACCTTCGCCTGGACGGCTTCTCGCTCCTGATCCGTCAAATCGGCGTTGAGCATGGCGGGCTGGTCGGCGAAGCGATACCAGTAGTAGGTGACCACGCTGCCGTCGCCAAGCTGCACCTTGAACGGGCCGGCCTTGGGGCCGGGCTTCTTCCAGCAGCTCGCCGCGTCGTCCGGGGTTACGTAGCCTTCGACGCGCTTGGGGCGGGGCTGGGCGAATTGCTTCTGCGCCAGACCGGTTTCGGCCGGCACGTCCTCGGCCTTGACGGGCGTCCACTCCTGCTTGTTGTTGGGCTTGGTGTCGAGGCGATAGAACTCGGGCAGGGTGACCAGCGCGCCGCTCTTGGTATCAGTCTTCGTCACATGCTGGAAATCCCATGTGTAGCCGAAGGTGTTGGCGTCGATGGCCTTGGGCTTGGCGAAGCTCGACCAGGCGATGGGGGTCTTGCTGTCGCGCTCAGTGCCGTTTGGGTAGATCCGCCAGGTGGCGCCGCCGCCGCCGGGGAAGATGTGGAAGTAGGTTTCCTTCGGGTCAACCAGGCCGCTGGCGGGCGCGCCGCCGTCGAACCATTTCTCCACGTTGTCCCACAGGGCCTTCTTGGAGTAGGAGGCGATGCTATGCACGACCACCGAGTTGTCACCGGCGCCGCGCGGGAAATTGGTGTGGGCAATGCGAGCCCAGGTGACGCCCTTGGAATCCGTGGCCTGGGCGGCGGGGACGTACTGCGTCTCCATCTGCAGCGCGCGATTGGGATTGGTCGGCCGGCTGTCGAGCATCTGGCCGTGCAGCTTGGGCTCGTCCACGACTGCGCCGGACCAGAAATACGGCGTGAGGAAGGTGACCGGGCCTTTGAAGTTGCCGGTGTTGAGGAACAGGGTCCAGCAGTTGTTCCCGGTTGGGATGTTCTTCCCGCCGGTGGTGGCCTTGGGCGCAGTCAGCGGCAGCGGCAGGTAGCCATAACCAAAGAGTTCGCCGCAGGTGCCTTGCTTGAGGTTGAGTCCATCGGGCGGCCAAAGCACCCACGGCGAGAGTTGGGCGATGGCGTATTTGCCTCTGGGCTTGTTCCAATCCCGTCCCTTGCCGGCGCCGGGGCCGTTGGCCCATTCGACGAAGTTCAGCGCCACGCCGCCCATGATGAACTTGGGCGTTTCCGTGGCGAACTGCGTGTCGCGCCACCAGCCCAGCCCGCCCTCGACATCCGAGTACATCTTCTCCATCGGCTTGGGCCCGTCGTACTGCGCGAACATCCAGGTGCCGGGGAGGCCGGACTGGAAGCGGTCGCCCGGATACTTCTCCAGCAGCGGCCAGGCGGCAACATACATGGAGTACCCGGCGTTGTAGGTTCCGGGCACTTTCGCGTTGGGGATCAGCAGGTAGCCGGCCATCTCCCCCTCCTGAATCTGGTCGGCGGCGCGTGCCAACCGGGTCCCCGCTGCTAGAACGAGCGATACCGCTACAATCCACAGCAGCCCGCCGATCCGCCATCCCACGCTGTTTCTCCTGAATCGAAGTCCCGGTGAGTCCTGTCGGTTCATGACGTTGTTTCCTCTCGGTTTATGGTCCTGCTTGATTGTACCGGATTCACCAAGAGACGCAGCAGCAGAACTCGATCTCTTGGGCCGTGGCGAGTTCGCTCCGCTCGACTGCCGAACCGAAACTGATTGCCTAAACTCCGACAACACCTTACCCTGTTTCAACAGTCGTCCGGTAGAATAGAACAAGACGACAGAAAGGACTAACTCCATGAACGACAACACGACCCTGAACCGCCGTCAGTTCCTGCGTACCACTGGGCAAGCAGCTACGGCGCTGGCGGCCGCCTCCGCAATCGCGCCGGCGATTCTCGCGGCACCGTCCCCCAACAAGACGATTGGCGTGGGTTGCATTGGCCTGGGCACCCGCGGGGGTGACCTCCTCAAATCGCTCGTCTTCGTTCCCAACGTGAAGGTGGTGGCGGTCTGCGATGTGTACGGGCCGCATCGCCAGAAAGGCGTCGACTGGAGCAAGAATCCCGACGTGAAGGCCTACGTGGATTACCGGGAACTCCTGGCCAACCCGAATGTCGATGCCGTGGTCATCGCCACGCCGGACCATTGGCACTGCCAGATGGTGCTTGACGCCGTGAAGGCCGGCAAGGACATCTACTGCGAAAAAGGATTCGCCCGGACCCTGGCCGAGGCCAGGCAGATGCGCGATGCGCTCAAAAAAAGCCGGGTCGTGTTCCAGCTTGGACACCACGCGCGTCAAGCCACCTGCGCCTTGCAGGCGAAGGAACTCCTCGCCCAGGACATCCTCGGCCCGATCACGCTGGTGCGCACCGGGCGCTTCAAATCAATCGAGCCGGAGCATCCCAACTGGCGCTGGTACGGCTACTACGATCAATGGGACCGGCCGGATCCGGCGCAGGTTGTAAAGGAAGTGAACTGGGATCTCTGGCTGGGGCCGGCCCCGAAGATTCCCTGGAACGAACGCCACTTCTGGCACTGGCGATGTTATTACGCCTATGGCACCGGTTACGCCGGCGACCTGCTGTCCCACGAGATGGATTTCGTGCAGTATCTCCTCGGGCACGGCATCCCGGACACCTGCATGTGCGCGGGTCTGATTGCGCTGCTCAAGGACGACCGCGAGGTGCCCGACACCTGGGCCGCGACCTATCAGTTCGAGAAGTTGGGCCGGACGATGACCTTCTTGGGAAGCATGAACACCAGTGTGGTGCAACCCGTGGAAATTTGCGGCCGGGACGCATCCCTCCGCTTCGACGATATCGCCCACAATGCCACAAACTTTCAAATCAAGCTCGAAGACCACAACCAGCGGAAAGACCTGCCCAAGGGCTACACCCGCGGCAAGACCCCCGTGCAGCCCAATCACATGGAAGACTGGGTGAATTGCATACAGAGCCGCGGCGTTCCCAAATGCTCGACCGATGAGGCCTTCATCGAAACCGCGACCTTCCTCATGTCGCTGATTTCTCAGCAGCAGCGGCGTATGGTGCGCTGGGATGCGGCCAAGGAAGAAATCATCTAAGCCGGCAACGGCCGTGGAGAAGGGAATAACATGCGAACCACAGTTCTATCCTTCGTTGGCCTGGCCCTCTTGTCATCGACTGCAATCGGGCAAGGGACTCAGGCAAAAGAAGCAGCGAAGGCGGAAGCCGGGAAAGTCATGGCGAAGTCCGAAGGTCTGCACGGGTATATCGGCTACAGCGCGACTCGCCCGCCCGCCCGATCCGAGTACAGTGCGGGCATGGGTTTCTACTCCGCGGTCTGGCCACTGATTGACCAGCCGCTGGCCGACTTTCAGATCGGGCTTCCCAGCGCCTGGATCACGCCGGACAACTCCGACAACAAGGACAAGCCGCTGGCGCCGGAGGGCACCTTGGCGCGAACGTGGAAGCCACGGGGTCCCACCTGGGACAGTGTCTTCCAAACCGTGGAGGGCGGCCTGGGCTACTGGGCGGGCAACCACTTCCGGTACGGCCCGCCGAAATTCA
>JBEKVL010000224.1:0-8614 GCA_049514055.1 Tepidisphaeraceae bacterium
AGGCGTACTCGCCGGGCGGTCAGTTCCTGTTTGGCGGTTGTTGATCGCGGGAAGGTGGAACGGGACGGTGTGCGTTGTCCGAGCCGGCGCCGACGTCGTCCAGGATGATAATATTTGACTACACATATTCAATATTCAGTAATCTCTAACACACTTTGACCCCTTTCTTACCCACTTACCCATGACCCCTTTCTTACCCACACGACCGTCATTGCGACGGACTGCCGGGAATCGTCATGTTGAGCGTACTCGCGAAACATCTGGCTTTGGAGTCCAAGGCCAGATTCTTCACGAGTAGGTTCAGAATGACCGATGGGCGTCGAATGCGACTCGATAGCCCCTGCAACAACGGTCGTGGACTCACGCTGCTCCCAGGCCGGCCGGGGTCGTGTCTTTTCGCGTGACCTCGCGGATAATGTCGGGCGGTAAACATGGGTAGCGATTTCTGGAAATGGCTCATTCACAGCAACGGCGGGCTGATGTTGCGCGTGGGCGTCGGCGCGGCCATTTTCGCTGCCATGACGGTGGCCGACTATCGTCGCCACGGCCCGGCCGCCCGCCGCTGGCGGGAGTACGTGTTCCTGCTGGCGGCCGCCGGCATCGCCATCCTCTATGGGCTGGTCAACGATCAACTCACGGTTTCAATCTCCTGGGAGTATTTCTACTACGGCAAGGGGATCGACCAGGTAATTGGAATAGAACCACCGCCGATGGGCGCGTTGCGATGGGAGGCATTCAAGATCGGGCTGAAGGCCACCTGGACGGCGGGGCTGGTGGCGGGGGTGGTGCTGTTGATGGCGAACAATCCGTCGCGGCGCCGGCCACAATTGCCGATGAAAACGCTCTACCGGCTGCTGGCCATCATGCTCATCGGCCCGATCATCGGCGGCATCGTTGGCGGCCTGCTCGGGCGGGCCGGCCTGCCGGCGCGGTTCTCGGCCGAGTTGGCCGACCTCGTCCGGCTCAATCTCTGGCGTCCCGGGCAATTCCAGTGCGTCTACGGAATCCACCTGGGCGGCTATGTCGGCGGACTGGCCGCGATGGTGGCGGCCGCGGTGTGGATCAGATGGAAGCGATGGCGCCTTTGGAGTGCGATGGCTTGACATCGCTTTTCGATCGGCGCCACAATTCGTGGCGTGACACCATAATCATTACTCAGCCAGGTAGGGTGGGCACCGCCCACCATCTTCGTGCAAATTGCGACTTTCGCGGGTGTCCGTCCTGGTCACAACAGCCACATTTCGACAACGCCGGCGGACAGTGGTGGGCAGTGCCCACCCTACAGTTCGTCTTCCCACCTCTGCGATCACCCGGTAACCTCTCCCCATGCGCTTCCTTCTTCCACTCCTCGCGTTGGCATCGATCACGTCGGCACAAACCGTCGTACCGGCCGGCGGGGGCAGCTATCTCCGCGGATTGCCGGCCGGGGTGAAAGGCCCGCCGCAGGAGGTCTGGATCACTGAGAACATCAAAGGGCCCCTGCCCACCAACGACTGGTCCAGTTCGCTTCTGTGGATGCAATACTCCGAGCGGCAGTATCCGCATCCGCTGGCGGTGGCGGCCGAAAAGACCGGGCTGCGCCTCTACTATCCCGGCGGGAACATCACGGCCGGCAAGGACGCCATCTTCGGCTTCATGCCCGTGTCGAAGGATGATCTGGTGATCGGGCACTCCGACGTGGCCGACTTTCCCGATGCCCGGCTGGATGCGTTCTCGGACTGGTTTGTCACCGCGTCGATGATGCGCGATGGCCGGGGGATGAAGATCTCCTGCGGCCACGGCTCGCCGTTCGTGTATGCCATGTACACCGGCGGCAGCGCGAAGGTCAGCTTTGCCAAACCGCCGGCGATCTGGTCCGGCGATGCGAAGTCGGCCGTGCTCGGCGTGAGCGTCGGCAATCGGCATTACGGTCTGTTCGGCCCAACCGGCTGCACCTGGGAAGGCATCGGCACGGCCACGCTGATCTGCCGCGCCGGCGCGGCCGGCAACACGGTGCATTTCTCGGCGGCCGTCCTGCCCGAAAACCAGCCGGCGACGCTGGCGCTTTTCGCGAAATACGCCCACAACCACATCACCAATACCACCGTCACCTGGAAATATGAGCCCACGACCTCGGCCATCGTGACCGAGTATCGCATCGCCACCGCCGCCCGCGAGGGAAATTCACAGGGGACGCTGCTCGCCCTCTATCCGCATCAGTGGCGCAACACGGCCGACAAGCTCCTGCCGCTGGAATACGCCAGCGTCCGTGGGAAGATGAAACTACTTGAAGGTGATCACTTCACGACGACGATGACCTTCCCCGGCGTGCTCCCGGCGCTGCCCAATGTCGGCGCGGTCGATCCCGCGAAGATCCGGCCACTGCTGGATAAGGAAGTCGCCGCGAAGGTTCCCGGCATCCGCGACACCTACGCCGAAGGCAAGTGGCTCGGCCGCACAGCGACGCTTGCGGGCATCGCCGATGTCTACGGTGAAACGGCCTCCGCGGCCGCGCTCCGCAAGCGTATCGCCGATCGCCTGGCGCAGTGGCTGACGGCGGCTGACGTCTCCAGCCAGCCCAAGCGCACCGGGCTTTTCGCGTACGAGCCCCGGTGGGGCACACTCATCGGCCTGCCGCCGTCCTTTGGCAGCAACGACGAACTAAACGACCACCACTTCCATTACGGCTATTTCCTCATCGCCGCCGCGGAGGCGATCCGCGGTGATGCGGAGTTCGCCTCGCCCGGGCAGTTCGGGCCGATGCTCAAACTGCTGGTTCGCGACGTCGCCTCGCCCGATCGCGCCGATACGCTCTTCCCGTTCCTGCGCAACTTCGATCCGTACGCCGGGCACTCCTGGGCGTCGGGCCATGCGCGCTTCGGCGACGGGAACAACAATGAATCCTCCTCCGAAGCCATGAACGCCTGGACCGGGCTGATCCTGCTCGGCCAGTACACCAACGACACGGCCCTGCGCGACCTCGGCATCTACCTCTACACGACCGAGATGCACGCGATCCAGGAATACTGGTTCAACGTCCATGGCGACAACTTCCCCGCGACCTATCCGGCGTCCGTCGTCACCATGGTCTGGGGCGGCAAGGGCGCCAACGGCACCTGGTTCAGCGGCAAACCGGAGATGGTCCACGGCATCAACTTTCTGCCCATCCAGGGCGGCTCGCTCTACCTGGGGCTGTATCCCGAATACGTCACGAAAAACTACGGAGCTTTGCTCAAGGAAACCAGCGGCCGCCCGCTCGAAGACTGGGTGGACATTCTCTGGATGTACCACGCCACCGCCGAGCCGGCCGCGGCCATGAAGGACCTCGAAGCCTCCGGCGGAAACCACAAGTCAGAAGGTGGCAACTCGGCCGCCAATACGCTCCACTGGATCGCCACGCTGAATGTGCTGGGCACGCCCGACCGGAGCGTGACGGCCGACTGGCCGCTCTATGCGGTGCTTCGCAAAGGGCAGACGAAGAAGCATGTGGCGTGCAATCCGACGCAGCAAGAGATCAGCGTGCGGTTTTCCGATGGTGTCGAATTGCGGGTTGCGCCCGGAAAAACCATGGTGGACTAAGGCAAATAATTGGGTGCGGCTTTCGGATTCGTTTGGCCGGGTGCCACGGCTTGTCTACTGCAAGCCGTGTCTGCAAATGGACAGCACGGCTTGCAGTAGACAAGCCGTGACACCCAATTGCAGGAAGTCATCGCGATGGCGGACTAACCGTTCGTTTGTGCGGTTTCTGTTCGCAAGGAGCGGCGGCCGAATCGAGCTTGAAATATGCAGGCGAATCGAACCCTTACAGACCCCAAATGGCTCAACTCATAGGGGCGTGATTATCGGACGGATCGCGCGAAAAGAATTTCCTCAAGCCGCAACTAATGGTGCGAAGGCCCGACGGCCGATTCTACGGGTGCAATTGAACGGAACGGCCGCTGGCGGAGTCCGGGGCTTGTGGACCTGAGAAACACCAACCAAACAGGAGAGAGTCATGAACATGCTCGCCATCGACTTCGGCCAGGAGTTCTCGACCCGCACAGGTCATTCCACGCGACAATCGAGCCGTCGTATTTCAATGCGGCACACGTGCCGCTCGGAACCCTGCACCCTGCCGCTGTTCCCCCTCGAGCCGGCCGGCCCCGTTACACCACCCGAACGGCATGAGGAGGACTGCGAACGCTGGGACGGGCTGTCGTAGCAGAGTGCCCCGGCGCGGCTTCGCCGCTACCGAAGAAGATCAAACACGAAGCCACGAAGTAGCGTACGGTGTTGGCGACCAATTTTGCAATGGACGTCATTTCCATGTTTCTTCTGATGGGTTTTTATTAGACTGGTGATGCTTGGAACCAAGGCTCTCCCATCACCAGATATCGCTTCGTGTCTTCTTGCCTTCGTGTTTGATTCTGTTCGCACTGGTTCAGTTTACCACGCCCAGCACCTTCGCGATCTCTTCGCCGATCATCGCCGGGCTGTCGGCGACGGCGATCCCGGCCGCTTTCAGCGCGGCGATCTTGGTTTCGGCCGAGCCTTCGCCGCCGCTGATGATGGCGCCGGCGTGGCCCATGCGGCGGCCGGGCGGGGCCGTCCGGCCGGCGATGAACGCCACGACCGGCTTCTTCACATACTGATGGATGAACTCGGCCGCCTTCTCCTCGTCGCTGCCGCCGATCTCGCCGATCATGATGATCGCATCGGTGTCGTTGTCGCGGTTAAACAGCTCCAGGGCATCGTTGAAATTCAGGCCCTTCACCGGATCGCCGCCAATGCCGACGCAGGTGGTCTGGCCGATGTTCCGCGTGGTGCATTGCCAGACGGCTTCGTAGGTCAGCGTGCCCGAGCGGGAGATGATGCCGACCTTCTTGCCGCTGGCGGCTTCCTTGGCCGGTTTGTGGATGTAGCCGGGCATGATGCCGATCTTGCATTCGCCGGGGGTGATGATGCCGGGGCAGTTGGGGCCGATCAGCACGCACTTGGGCTTGTCGCGCAGATAGGCCTTGACCTTCACCATGTCGAGCACCGGGATGCCCTCGGTGATGGCGACGATCACCTTGATGCCCGCGTCGGCCGCCTCCATGATGGCGTCGGCCGCGAACGGCGGCGGGACGAAGATCATCGTGGCGTTGGCGCCGGTGGCGTCGACAGACTGCTGAACGGTGTCGAAAACGGGCAGGCCGTTGGCGTCCTTCTGGCCGCCTTTTCCGGGCGTGATGCCGCCGACCATCTTGGTGCCGTAGTCGAGGCACGCCCTGGTGTGGAACGCCCCGGCCGAGCCGGTGATGCCCTGACAAATGACCTTCGTGCGTTTGTTTATCAAAATGCTCATGCAACTGTCCTTGGATTTCTACGGGAGGGGTAGGTTATACGGGAAAACGGGGCGCGTAAAGGACGGCCTTGCCAGACGGCCTGTCCGGGGGTGTGCCCACGGATTCTGGCAATTGACTTCTGTAGCCGCGATCACTGATCGCGGTTCGCTGCCGCGACCAGCGATCGCGGCTCCAGGCGGGTTGCCAGAACGAATGGGCCGACCCCTGTCCAGTTCCGGACTCAACATCTGCTCAATCGCGGCGGAAGTATCGTGGCGATTGTGGCGCGGGTTTCCAACCCGCACAACCTCGGCGATGGACCAACCACCCTGATTTTCTCATTACCATCGCGTTACGAACCGATAAAGACATGCAGGCAGCGCTGGCTGGATCGGCCCGCACGGTTTGTCAATGACACGGATGCGGGGGGATTGCGCGCGGTGCCCGGGAGTCTTATGGGAACGATTACTTCAGGGATCGGCCTCGTCAGCGGCATCAACTACAAGGACATGATCGATCAGTTGATGAAGATCGAGCAGCGTCCCAAGGATCTGCTCCAGAAACGCATCGACATCACCAACGGCCAAAAACTCGCCTTTACTGACCTGGCCACACGCCTCGCCGCTTTGAAGCTTTCCGCCACGACCCTCAGGCAAGCCTCTACCTTTCTCAATCGCTCGGCCGCGTCGTCAAACGCGAATGTCCTCAGCGTCTCTGCCGCGTCCGGCGCGGCCAAGGGAATCTACCAGTTTCAGGTCTCGCGCCTGGTCAGCAGCCAGCAGGCCATTTCGGCCGGTTTCACCGACACCTCCAGCGCACCCGTCGGCGCGGGCACGGTTACGATCGAGCTGGGCGGCGGCGAAATCAATTCGGAAACGTCCCTGGCCCAGCTCAACGGCGGCGCGGGCGTCCAGAACGGGCAGTTCCGCATCACCGACCGCTCCGGCCGCTCGGGTGTCATCGACATCACCTCCGCCCTGTCCCTCGATGACGTGGTCCGCAAGATCAACACCTCGCTCGACATCTCCGTCAAGGCCCAGATCCAGGGCAACAAGCTGGCGCTTACGGATCTGACCGGCCAGACCAATTCCAATCTCATGGTCACCGACGTCGGCGGCGGCACGGCGGCGGCCAACCTGGGCATCGCCGGGTCGGTCGATAGTTCCACGTTGAGCGGCTCAACGATCAATTACCTCGGCCGTTCCAGCACGCTGGCCGGCCTCAACGACGGCCGCGGCATCCGCACGGCCGGCAGCGGAGCGGATTTCAGCATTACCGACTCGCAGGGGACCAGCTACGACGTAACCGTCGGGGGTTTGAGCACGGTCGGACAGGTCATCGACGCCATCAACACGGCCACCGGCGGCAAAGTCACCGCGTCGATCGCCAACGGTGCCACCGGGATCACGTTGACGGATTCGGCGGGCGGCGGAGCCTCACCGGCGGTGACGGCGATCGGCAGCTCCAAGGCCGCGCAGGACCTGGGGCTGGACGCGGCCGCATCGGGAAGCACCATTGCCGGCCGATCCGTGCTGGCGGGCGTGGACACGATGCTTCTCTCCTCGATGCGTGGCGGCAAGGGTCTGGACCTGGGGACGGTCGACTTCACGGATCGTGCCGGCAACACCACCAGCGTCGACTTCTCCGGGGCCACCAATGTCCAGGATGTCCTCGATCTCATCAACAACAACCGTGTCGTCGGCCTGCATGCCTCGTTGAAGGACTCGGGCAACGGCATTCAGATCAACGACACCAGTCGCGGCAGCGGGAACGTGGTCATCGCCGACGGCTCAAGCACGACGGCAAGCGAACTGGGCATCGGCGGCACGTTCACCACCGCCACCGCCACGATCAAAGGCGCCAACCTGCAGCCCCAGTGGGTCGGTGAGAACACGCTCCTCAGCATCTACAACGGCGGCCGGGGCGTCGCCACGGGCAACTTCACGATCACCAATTCCCTCGGCGGCACGGCCACGATCGCCATCACGTCCACCGACACCACGATCGGCGCAGTCCTGAAGAAGATCAACGCCGCCGGCATCGGCGTCACGGCCTCCATCAACGACAACGGCGATGGGATCCTCCTGACAGACACGAACGGTGGCAGCGGCGGCATGATCATCGCCGATGTCACCTCGCAGACAGCGGCCAACCTTAATATCAAGGGCACGGCGAATGGAAACACGATCGACGGCTCGTTTGAGAAGACATTCACCATCAGTGACACCGACACGCTCGACTCATTCATTGCCAACATCAACAACACCGGCTTCGCCGTCAGCGCTTCGGCGATCAACGATGGTTCGGGCGCGGCGGCCAACCGCCTGTCGCTGACCTCGCGCTTTTCCGGAAAGGCCGGGCGTTTCGTCTTCGACGCCGGGGACACGCGGCTGCAGACGAGCAACCTCGTCAAGGCCCAGAACGCGGCCGTCTTCTTCGGCGGCGGCGACACCCAGAACCCCGTGCTCATCACCTCGTCCACGAACCAACTCACCAACGTCGTCCGCGGCCTGACCATCGACCTCAACGGCGTCTCGGCAAGTCCGGTGACGGTCAGCGTCACGGACAACAACAGCAACGTGCTCGCCGAACTGCGGAAATTCGTCAGCAACTTCAATGACCTGACCGACAAGATCGAAGCACTCACGGCTTTCAATACCGATCCCACCAAACGCGGCGTCCTCCAGGGCGACGCGACCGTCGAGCACGGTCGATCCGCGCTCTTCAGCGCTATCCAGTCGGTGGTTGGCGGCGCGGGGAACGTCCGCGTGCTCGCGGACCTCGGCCTCAAGGTGGTTGATCGCGGAAGACTTGAACTTGACGAAAGCAAGTTCCAGCAGACGTTCGCCGCCGACCCCGAGAACGTCAAAAAGTTCTTCACCCAATTGCAGGCCGCCTCGGGAACCACCTCCGCCCAGAAGGGCATGGGGACGATCATCGAGGATGCGATCAACAAGCTGATCGACCCGGTTAACGGCATTCTGACGACCGCCAGCAAAACGCTCGACAACCACACCCAGAGTTTTCAAAACGGCATTGCCCAACTGACCACTCTACTGGCCGCCAAGCGAACCCGCCTTGAGACCCGGTACGCCCACCTCGAAGCGGTACTGTCGCAAATGCAGTCGCAGCAGCAGTCGCTCACGAGTTTCAACAATTCGCTCAATGCGAAAAAGTAAGGTCGTCCGATGAATCGAACCCCAGGGTAAAACGGGTCCAGCGGCGGCGATGGCGCCGCACGCCAATCATATCTTCATCGCATTGAACAAGTCCGTGTTGGTTTTGTGCTGGCCCAGGGCGTCCAGCAGCGTCTTCATCGCCTGCACCGG